>NZ_JBGLYH010000007.1:0-101780 GCF_041414475.1 Pseudodesulfovibrio karagichevae | reverse complement strand
CAGCACTGGCAGATCAGCCGCCCGTCCAGCTTCGCCTCGGTCAGGCGTCCGCCGTCGTCATAGGCATAGGTCCAGGTGGACTTGCGCCCCCTGGCCGCCGGAGGCAATCTTAAACCATGCGGTTGACGGACATCTTTTGGAGCATGTTCAAGGCGAGTTGTTTTTCGGAGTCCATGCGGTGGGCCACGCTTTTCTGGACGCGGGCGGTGGACGAGCCGAACTGGTTTTTGCGGGATTCGTACACGCCCTTGATGAGTTGGGCGTTGAAGTCATCGTTTTGCCCCTTGTGCAGGAACCGGTCGATGACCTTGTTGAAGATATTGGCCGCGCCGGTCGGGCCGTGCTGGACCGAGGTGGACCAGAGGACCTCCTGGAGCGCGGGCGGCGCATTGTTGAAGTCCAGGCCGGTGCGATCGAGGATCATGCTCCGGGCCGGGTCATAGGTCTGGCGGGAGATGAAATCGTGCTGGACCTGGTCGAACCCGGCCGGGTCCTCGGCGGCGATGGCCCGCCAGACCGAGGGCATGCCGCCCTGTTTGGAGCCGGTATTGGCAGGGCCTGCGTCGCGCAGCCGGTCGGCCCATTCGGGCCGGGTTTCGTCAAGATAGGCCAGGAACTCGTCCATGGTGCCGGGCTTGGAGGCGATCTGGTACGTGCCGTAGGAGGTCCCGCCCACGCGGTCGAAGCCGATGGCGGCCGTGCCCGCCTCGCCCGACTCGAATTGAGCGGCCAACTGGCCCGGGATGTGCGCGTTGACGTCGGCTGCGGATCGGGCGGGCGCCGAGGGCTGGACGGACGAGGTCTTGAGCCCGGCCTCGTCGCGCATGATGCGAGAAAGGGCGGACAACGCCTCGAGCATCTGAGAGTCGTTGATGATGGAGACGTCGAAGGACCCGCCGCCCTCTTCGCCGGACTTGTCGGCCCCGTCGCCGAAAAGGGCCTGGGTCATGCGCATCTGGTTGTCGAAGGCGGTCCGGCTGGCCAGTTGCTTGCCATCGCGGGCAACCGACGCGCCTTGCGTTGGGTTCAGGGCCTCGAAACCGCCGATCTTGCCAATGGACATATGCTGCTCCTGCGCTGAAAACGTCAAAACATTGACCCCGAGAGGGGGGTGCGCAAGGAGAGAAGCAAAGGCTGTGCCTATGGACACAGCATGTCGGATTCATTGTGGATCAGGATTTGAACAGGTGGGCGAAACGCATGTCGGCGAGCATCCGGTCCACCAGCTTGCGGTGGCCTGAAGGCAGGGCGTAATCAGAGAGTTCGGCGGGCTTCACGAAACCGCCCTTGACCGCCTCGTGGAAGATCGGCTCGGCGGGCTCGCCGTCGTACCGGCACAGGAAGCAGTCCATGGTCACCCGGTAGCGGGTGTAGCTGTAGCGGACCACGGTGATCTTCTCCACCGGTTCCACGGCCAGTTCCACCTCTTCCAGGTATTCGCGCCGGAGGGCCTGTTCCGGGGTCTCGCCCGGCTCGATGCACCCGCCGGGGAACTCCCACAGGCCGGGCCAGACGTCGCCGGGCTTGCGCTTCTGGATGAGCACCCTTCCCTGGTGAACCAGAAACCCGGTGGCCATGTCGATGCGGATGACTTCCTTGGACGCGGGCAGGACCGGCCGGAGTGGGACCGTGCCCATTTCGCAGGCCCGGCAGAACTCGCGCACCGGGCACGCCTCGCAGCGCGGATTCTTGCGGCAGATCAGGGCGCCGAACTCCATGACCGCCTGGTTGAAGTCGCCGGGCCGGTCGTCGGGAATGAGCCGTCGGACCGCGTCCTCGACCATGTTGCGCCCCGCCCTGTCCCGGACCGGGAGGTCCATGTCGAGCAGCCGGGCGAAGACCCGCAGAACATTGGCGTCCACGGCGGGCTCGTTCCGCCCGAAGGCGATGGAGGCCACGGCCCCGGCCGTGTAGTCGCCCACGCCGGGCAGGGAGCGAATATCCGCGAAGTCGGGGGGAAACTCGCCCTTGAAATGCTCTTCGATCAGGACGGCGGCGCGGTGCAGGTTGCGCGCGCGGGTGTAGTAGCCGAGCCCTTCCCAGAGGTTCAGGACCTCTTCCTCATGGGCCTCGGCCAGGGAGCGGACGTCCGGGAAACGATCCATCCAGCGCTTGTAGTACTCCACCACCCGGTCCATCTGCGTCTGCTGGGCCATGATCTCGGAGACCCAGACCCGGTAGGGGCTGGGCTCGTGCCGCCAGGGCAGGTCCCTGTGCTCGGCGTCGTACCATTGAAGCAGCTTGCGCGTGAATCCGGTCTGGTCCATGACCGCTGTTGTTTACCCCCCCTTGGCCTGGTTGGCAACCGCCTCGGCGGCCTTGGCCGCAGCCTCCTGATCGCCCAGGTAGTAGTGGCGGATGGGGGTCAGGTCGTCGTTCAGTTCATAGACCAGGGGCAGGCCCGTGGGGATGTTCAGTTTGGTGATGGCTTCGTCGGACATGTTGTCCAGGAACTTGACCAGCCCGCGCAGGGAGTTGCCGTGGGCTACGATGAGGACCTTCCGTCCGGCGCGCACCTGAGGGGCGATGGCGTCGAACCAATAGGGCATGGTCCGGTCGATGGTCATCTTGAGGCTCTCACAGCGCGGCAGATCTTCGGGCGCGAGGTCCGCGTAGCGCGGGTCGTTGCCCGGAAAACGCTCGTCGTCCGCCTCAAGCTCGGGCGGCGGGGTGTCGAAGCTGCGCCGCCAGACAAAGACCTGGTCGTCGCCGTACTTCTTGGCGGTCTCGGCCTTGTTCAGCCCCTGGAGCGCGCCGTAGTGGCGCTCGTTGAGCCGCCAGGTCTTGAAGACCGGCAGCCACATGAGGTCCAGTTCATCCTGGACCAGCCACAGGGTGCGGATGGCCCGCTTGAGCACGGAGGTGTGGACCACGTCGAAGGTGAATCCCCCCTCCCTGAGCAGCCGCGCGCCGTCCACGGCCTCGCTGACGCCCTGGCTTGTCAGGTCCACGTCGGTCCAGCCGGTAAACCGGTTTTCCAGATTCCACTCGCTCTGTCCGTGTCGGATCAATACCAATTTATGCATGATGGCTCCCCTTCGTGTTCGGTTCATGAAACAGGAGCATAACCCGAGAACGGGATTCTTGGGAAGGGACGGCGTGTGAAGATCAGTACCGTTTGGGCGCGGACTTGCGTTTTTCCTCGTCGATCTGGGTGAACAGCTCGCGCTTGCGCTTGTCGAAGGTGACCGCGCTCTTGATGGCGGCCATGGCCACGCACAGTATGCTCAGAATGATGATCAGCCCCTTGGAGATTTCCCAACGCTGGCTCGGGTCCTTGATGGTGTCGAGGATCATGTTGCCCTCGATGCCCTGGGTGAAATAGATGAGCGCGGGCACGGCGACGAGCAGGGAGCCCAGCCCGAGGAGCTCGAGCCAGATGAAGTTGCGCCCGAGCATGAGGATGAACAAGGTGGAATCGCGGATGATGCGCAGGGTGACCAGGCGGCCCTGGAGGCTGTCGATGTGCTCCTCGATCTCCTCCACGAAACGCAGCGACTTGCGGAAGTTGTCCGCGTCGTGCAGGCGCTGGGTGCGGATCCAGTTGATCTTGTCCACGCAGAAGTTGAATTCCCGGTTGAACTCCAGGAGCAGCTTGGGGAACGGGAACCAGGCGGCCTCGCGCTGGATGTCGCGCACCCGTTCGGCAAGGTATTCGATGTTGGAGTTGATCCGCTTGATTTCCCGCCGGACCTCGTCGTCGAGCGCGGCCTGGAACTTTTCCGCGCCCTTGATCAGCTGGTGATAGGCCACGTAGTTGTTGGTCCGGCTGAAGTTGCGCAGCCGGTCCAGTTCTTCGTTGGCCGTCTCGAAATAGGGGTGGGTCTCGGCGAACCGCTTGGAAATGTCGTCGGTCAGGTCCTCCACCTGCTTGCGGGTGGTCTCCACCGAGGTCTCGGCATCGTGCCACTTCTCCCACATGGCGCTCAAGAGCTGCACCCTGCCCCGGTCGAGCTCCGGGTCCACGAGGATGCGGTTGAAGACGTTCGGGTCGCGGGCCACCAGGTCGAACAGGGTGTCCATGGCCTGGCCGGTGAAGCCCATTTTGACCATGCAGACCGCCTGTCGGTAGACGGGCTGCAACCAGGTGGGCGACAGGGAATTGACCCGCTTGTAGGTGTTGATGGCGTCCTTGTAGTTGCCCTCCACCTCCATGAGCCGCGCCTGCAGGAATGCCATGCACCCCTGCTGCATGGTGGTGTAGCTCATGCGCTCGGCCTCCTGCCAGTGGAACATGGCCTGGTTCAGGTCGCCGTGCTCCATGTACCAGTAGCCCCACAGGGACTGGGGCTGGTAGCTCCTCGGGTACTTGGCCTGGGCCTCCTTGAGCTGCCTCTCGGCCTCCTCCATGTCCCCCTTTTCGAGGTTTTCCATGGCCTCCCATATGAAGTCGCCCTCCTGGGGAGCGAGCTGCTTGAAGCCGTCCTCCCACTCCTTGCCCCGGCTGCGCCAGACGAGCTTCAGGGTGCGCAGCTGGACCGGGGAATTGATCTCGAAGACCGACCTGGCCAGCAGGCTCTCCAGGTCGTTCTTCGACTCCATGACCCGAAGGATGGAGGCGACGAAATCGTCCTTGGAGACGTCCTTATCGAGGCCCGAGAAGCCGTCGGAAAATTCGTTGATGTCAGCCTTGGCCAGCAGCCGCCAGACCTGGGGCTGCGGGGTGGCGATCCGCTTGCTCGGGCACTCGGACGCCTTGTGATTCTTGAGCCCGCAGTAGAAGCATTCATGGTCCCCGTCCGAGGCCACCAGGGCGTTGGGCAGAGCCACCTGCAAGGTCCCGTAGCCCGCGCCCTCGTCGCCGTCCTTGAGGGACAGGGTGCACCAGGAGTCCAGGTTGACCGCTCCCGCGCCGTAGCGGGTCTCGTTCATGCGGAACCAGGGCGAGAGCAGGAATCCGTCCATGAAGCGCACGTGGGGATAATCCGGGGTGAGCCGGTTCCAGTCCAGCCCGACCTTGCGGGGCAGGTCCGCAGTGAAGTGCAGGGTCCCCTGGGGCACGGCGGCCATGACCACCGGCCAGTACTTCTTGTCCGGGGCCTCCTTGTTGTGCCGGATGAGGTTCATCATCTCGGTGGTGAAACTCTTGAGCAGCCGGAAGTTGTCCAGGGGCAGGAAGAGCGCCCCCTCCCTGACGTCGGAGATGTACTTGAGCCCGAGCCGCTGCAACAGCTCGATGACGTCGGTGGAAAAATCGCGCCAGCCCAGGATGCTCTCCTTGTCGGACATGCGCCCCAGCGGCTTGAGCAGGAAGAACCAGCGCAGCGTGGACTCGTAATCGAGCCCCTGGTCGGCGACCAGACGCAGCCACTCCACGTTGGCCAGCCCCTCCACGCGGCCGGCCGCCTCGGTGGTCAGCCCGGCCACGGACTGCACCTGCTCCTTGAGCTTGGGGTGAACGACCACCTCGAAATCCCCGGACGGGGTCACGCTCTGGCGGTCCAGCTCCACGGACAGGGACGCGGAGTATTCGAGATCGTAGCCCACCAGGAAGGTCAGGGGCATGATCTGGCAGAACACCGGCATGGGGTTGACCCTGGCCCAGACCTGGAGCCGGGCGATGGCCCGGAAAACCTCCACGGTGTTGCTGTACCACAGGGCCTGGTCGCTGTCCTTGGCCATGCACAGAGCGCCGTATTCCTGAAGGGTGTTGGCTACTGCGCCGTGCAGGTCGCCCTTCCAGGCCACCCAGATGCCGAAACCGGAGGCCACCAGCCGGGACTGGTTGATGACGGGAAGGGTATCCAGGAGCTTGGCTATGGTCGGCACGGGTCCACCTCACGCCTCTTTGCGGCGTCGTTCACAATGGGAAAAGCACGCTCCACGGCCTGTCGCCGCCCCGCATGCGCTAACTCAACGTATTCAGGGGAATTTCTTTCCCTTCGCGGACCATGCAAAACAGGTTCCAAACACGGTCCGCCTCATCCTTTTTGCCTCTTTTTTCGCACCCTTGCATGTAAATTTCAACCTTCCGCCGCAGGGAGTCCAGGGCCAGTTCCTGCTGCTTTTCGTCAAGTTTTCGGCTTTGCAGAATTTTTACCAGGGCGCGGATGCGGTGCAGATCGGCGCACGGCACGCACACGGACAACTGGTCCGGCCTGCCGCCGTGCTTCAGGGTCAGGGCTTCGCGGACCAGCCCCACCGGAAAGTTCAGGCAGGCGCGCAGCCACATGTCGTAGTCCTCGCAGGACGGCATGGCCGTGTCGAAGGGGCCCATGACCTCCCAGGCCGCGCGGGTGAACATGGTGCACGACGGGCTGATCAAGCACATCTCCAGCGCGGCCTCGAAGAACCACCCTTCCGGCTTGGCGTACCGAGCGGGCTGGTTGACCCGCTTGCCCCCCCGGTACCAGATCTCCTCGGTCTGGCAGATCTCGAAGCCGTGCTCGGCCATGTAGGCGAGCTGCGTCTCGAGCTTGCCGGGCAGCCACTCGTCGTCGGAATCGAGCAGGGCCACGACCTCGCCCCGGCACTCGGCGATGCCGGTGTTGCGCGCCCCGGACACGCCCTGGTTCTCCTGGCGGCGGCAATGGATGCGCGGGTCGTCGAACCGGGCCAGGACCGCCTCGGTGGCGTCCGTGGAGCCGTCGTCGATGATCCGGCACTCCCAGTTGCCGTAGGTCTGGGCCAGGACGGATTCGAGCGCCCTGCCGAGGTACTCCGCCCGGTTGTAGGTGGGCAGGATGATGGAGACCAGACTGTTTTTCATGTACGTGAGCCCTTGCCTTCGCCGTCGCGAACTGTCATGTTGTGTATCCAACAGTCCACCCAGGCGCAATTTATGAGAATATTTCAAGTCATCAATGTCCGCTGGTTCAACGCGACGGCGTGGTACGCCATCACCCTGAGCAAACTCCTGACCGACGCGGGCCACGAGGTCCTGGTCCTGACCCAGGCCGGGACACAGGCCGAGGCCGTGGCCAGGGAGGCCGGGCTGAACATCGTGTCGGTGGACCTGAACACCACCAATCCCGTTCGCTTCGCCGCCGCCGCAAGGCATATCATACAACTGCTGCGGACGCATCGTCCGGATATCGTCAACTGCCACCGGGGGGAAGGCTTTTTCCTGTGGGGGCTGCTCAAGCTCCTCGGCTTCCACTACCGGCTGGTGCGCACCCGGGGCGACCAGCGCCCGCCGCGCTCGGACGCGGTCAACCGCTGGCTCCACGCGGGCGTGGCCGACGCGGTGGTCGTCACCAACCGGCGCATGGCCGACTATTTCCTGCACAGGATGCGCACGCCCGGCCACGGGCTGTGGCTCATCCACGGCGGCGTGGACACCACGAAGTTCCACTTCGACCAGGCCGGGCGCGAACGGGTCCGCGAGGAATTCGGCTTCGGCCCGGACGACCTGGTAGTCGGCCTGCTCGGCCGCTTCGATCGGGTCAAGGGGCACAAGGAGACCATCGAGGCCGTGGCCGCCCTGAAAAAGCGCGGCATGGACAACATCCGTCTCTTCCTCATCGGCTTCGACACGGCCATGACCAGCTCCCAGATCGAGGCCCACATCACGGACGCCGGGATCGAGGACATCACCCGCATCAGCGGCAGGCGCGACGACGTGGCCGCCTGCGTCAGCGCGCTGGACATCGGCGTGGTCGCCTCCCTGTGGTCCGAGGCCATCGCCCGCTCGGCCCTGGAGATCATGGCCGCCGACCGGCCGCTGGTATCCACCAACGTGGGCGTCATGCCCGACCTGGTGGACCCCGCCGTGCTGGTCGATCCCGAGGACGTGGACGGGCTGGCCAAGGCCATCGGCGCGGTGGCCGAAGATCCCGCCCTGCGCGAACAGGTGCTGGCCGCCCAGAAGCGGACCATGTCGCAGCTTACCCTGGACGAATTCCTCAAGCGGAGCCTGAATCTCTACCAGAGCCTCGTGGACGGCGACTGATCCCTTTTAGCCGCCGAACAGCTCCCTCGTCTTGGCGATCCTGTCGGCCACGGCCAGTACGGTCAGGGCGTAGCTCTCGGAGTGGTTGTAGCGGTAGATGACCTTGAGCTTCTGCTCGTCGGTCATGGAGTCCTTCCAGCCGTGCTCGGCCACGAAGTTGGCCATGGAGTACAGGGCGTCCCGTGTCTCGAAGAGGTCCACGCGCCCGTCGCCCGACCCGTCGCGGCCGAAGTGCTCGGCGCTGGTGGGCATGAACTGACACAAGCCGATGGCCCCGTACACGGAGCTGCGGATGGTCAGCGGGTCCTGTCCGTTGGCCCGGGCATAGCGGATGAGCGCCTTGAGCTCGTCGTAGGCCCAGTCGCCCTTCTCCCTGGTCCGCCTGACCAGCCAGTCCAGCGTCTCGCGGGGAACGTCCCGGCGCTCGATGCGGTCGCGGATGAGTTCGAAATCCCCGGCCAGGGCCATGGAGGCCAGGATGGTGAAGGCGTTGTAATCGCCCACGGTCATGCCCAGGCGCGATTCCAGGAGCATGAGCGCGGTCAGGACGTCGCCCGGCACGCCGAATTTCTCGTGGATCACGGTCAGATCCGCCCTGTGCTCTCGGTAGAAGGCGTAGGCCCCGGCGATGAGCAGCGGGTTGAGGTAGCGCTCCATGACCTGCGGCTCGGGCGGCGGCCCCGGCTCCCTGGCGGTCAGCCGGGTGTTGAGCAGGACGTTCATCTTGCGGGCCATGATCTCGGGCTGGAACTCGAGGTCCGGGCTGGAGAAGAGGTAGGCGACCTTGCGCCGCTCGAAGCCGTCGGCGGCCAGTCGGTCCACCAGCGGGTCCCACAGATTCCCGGACACGGGCGCCCCGGCCAGGGCGGTCAGGCCCAGACAACAAATGAAAACGGCGGCCAACGTTGTTTCGATGGCCGCGCGTTTCATGCGCCTTTTGGGCTTTGCGTCAAATTCGGTCCATGGGGACAAAACCCATTTCCTCCTCGAAGTCGTCGTCCATTCTGGATGAGAACTCCCTGAGATCATAGACCTTGCCGCAGGATGGACACTTCAGCGTGACCTCGCGGCATCCCCGGTAGGCGGTCAGGTCCTGACCGCACTGCTCGCACTCCATTCCCCTGGCTTGCCAGGTGCGTTTGCGACCGGAAAACACGATGCTACTTGACCGCCTTGAGGCCGAGATTCTTCTCGCCCATGGCCACGTAGAGCTTGGACACGGCGGTTCCGTAGTCGGCCAGAGCCTGCGACAGCTGGGCCTCGGCCATGCTCAGCCGCTCCTGGGCGTTGAGCACGTCGGTGTTGGTGCCCACCTGGGCCTGGTAGCGGGCCACGGCCATGCGGTAGGCCTCTTCGGCCGCGACCACGGACTTCTGGGCCACGGTGATGCGGTCGGCCGCTTCCTGCAGGTTCAGGATGGAGCTCTTGACCTCGAAGCCCGCGTTGAGCCGGGTGTTCTCCAGGTCGGCTTCCATCTGCTTGACGGTCTCTGCGTACTGCTTGGATTCGTAGTAGTCGGAGCCCCACTGGAAGATGTCCATGGAGGCGTCCACGCCGGCGGTCCAGTATTCGCCGGAGCGCTCGGACGTATAGCCGCTGCCGTTGACCGCGGCGTCGTCACCACGGGTGACGTAGTCCCAATGGCCGTTGACCGAGGGATAGAAGCTGCTCTCGGCCATGGTCACGTCCTTCTGGGCCATCTCCACGCTCTTCATGCCGATGATCAGGTCGGGCCTATGGTCGTAGGCCCGGGTCAGGCAGTCCTTCAGGGTCAGGCCGAAAGGGATATATTTCAGTTCGCCCACGTACTTGATCGGGGCTTCCAGGGGGATGTTCAACAGGGTGTTGAGCTGGGCCTCCTGGGTGGAGACGTTGTTGCGCGCCTTGAGAAGCTCCTGCTTGGACGTGGCCAGATCAACCTCGGCGTCCAGGACCTCGGCCTTGGGCCGCAGGCCGACTTCGTAGAAGGCGCTGGTCACCTTGAGCTGGGATTCCAGGCGGGCCACGGAGTCCTCGGCGCTCTTCACGTCCATGCGCGCCTTGAGCAGGGAGAGAAAGTTGGACTGGACGGACTCGATCAGGGTCAGTTCCACGTTGGTCAGCGAGGCCTCGGTGGATTCCCGGTTCAGCTTGGCCTTCTGCCAGTTGGCCAGGAGGTTGAAGCCCTGGAAGATCGGCTGGGTCAGGTTCAGGGAGGCGACCCAGTCGCTTTCCTTACCGCTGTATTGGTAATCACGATTGTAATGGGTGTATCCGTAGGTACCGCTCAGGGTCGGCCCGAACTTGCCGAGCGCGGACCGCTGGCCGTGCTGGGCGCCACGCAGCTGCGCACGGATGGCCTGCATGTTCGGGTTGTACTCGAGAGCCCGCTGCACGCACCGCTCCAGATCGAACGGGCCGGAGATATCCTCCTCGGTCGCACCCTTGTCCATGGCCGGGTCGGCATCCTGTGCGAAAGCGACTCCGGCCGACGTCAGAAGTGCCGAGAGGATCAATGCCAGAAACAAAAACCGTTTGCGGTTCATATTGGGATTCCTGCCTGAAATTTCACGTTAAGTTGAACTATCAACAATCATCAATCCAACTATTTAACGACTTTTCCTAGAGGTCGCAAGACAAAACGTCAACCGTCACGCAAAGCGGCGCAGTCCGACGGATCGCCCTGAAGCTTCTCCAGGGTGTGCCGAAAGGTCGGCAGCAGCGGCTCCAGACACTCGGCCACGGCCTTGGGGCTGCCGGGCATGTTGACGATGAGCGCATTGCCCAGCGTCCCGGCCACGGCCCGCGAGATGGCCCCGTGCGGGGTCTTGGCCAGGCTGGCCGCGGTCATGGCCCGCTCGTAGCCGGGCAGCCGTTTCTCGATGACGGCCAGGGTCGCTTCCGGGGAGACGTCCCTGGGGGCCACGCCCGTGCCGCCCGTGGTCAGGATGAGATCGAACCCCTGGTTCAGGGCCAGATCGGCAAGAAGCCCCTTGAGCTGGCCGGTCTCGTCCGGAATGACGAACCCCTGCACGTAGTTGAGTTCGAGGGCCTCGCCCACCAGCTTGCCCACCAGCGGGCCGGACTCGTCCACGCGCTCGCCCCGCGCCCCCTTGTCGCTCAGGGTGATCCAGGCCAGGGCGTAGCCGGTGCGCACGACCTCGAAGGGCGCGTCGCCGGGGGTCATGTCACCCAGGGCTTCGAGCAGGTACAGAGGGCGCGACGAGGCGGACGTCCCCTCGGGCAGCCAGGCCGCCGAGCGGACCAGGAATGCGCCGCCCTCCCCGGCCAGCCGGTCGCCCGCGCGCAGGCCGGGCCGGACCGTGTCCATGGTCGCGGTCGCCGGGGGCAGGTCGCCGCCGGAGCAGAGATACGTGAGGCCGCCCTTCTTCACCGGGGCCGCCAGGCTGAGACGCAGGCTTTTGCAGGACATGGTTCCTCCCTTGGTTATCAGGCCAGCAAGACCGACAGGATGCCCGCCACGAACACGCCGCCGAAGGTGCCGGGGCCGCCGATGGAGACCATCTGCGTGCCCACCCGGTTGCGGAAGCGCGGCACCAGGAGCGGGATGATGTTGCCGCCGAGCACGGCCCCCATGGTCCCGGCCACGTAGGCGGCCACGGGGCGAAACTCCTGGGGCACGAAGAAAAAGACGCACAGGAAGGTGATCACGGCGGGCAGGACCAGCGGGATGCGCATGCCGGTGAACGGGTCGGGCTTGGACATGGCGTAGCACCCGCCCGCGACCATGATCATGACGAAACCGATCCAGGGGTAGACCCCGCCCGTCTGAAAGACCATGTGCTGGCGGAGGACGAAGGTGATGCTCAGGAGCAGGGGCATGAGGAAGCCGCCCACGTTGATGGCGAAGACCTGCTTCTTGAGCTCGCTCTCGGCCTCCTCCTCAATGCGCACCGGGCGGCCGCCCTCGTCCATGCCGAAGCTCACGGTCCGGGGCCTGGTGACCACCACCAGGCGCTCGCTGGTGTGCACCGGAATGTTGATCATCCGGCCGAGCAGGATGGCGATGAGCATGAGCACGCCCTGGGCCGGGGTCAGCCCCAGCTTGGAGAAGGCGTCGGCCACCAGGGACACCGGCAGGAATATGAACAGGAAGAAGAGCGCCACCAGCAGGAGCAGCGCGGGGATCATGCCGCCGGAATATTGAAAATAGGGGTTCATTGGTCACACCTTTGGTAAGGACCCGCCCGGACCGGTTGCTTTTGCTTTTATCCCGGCCCTATAGTAAGGCAATGTCCATGAAGTTGGGGTGTATCCTAACTTGAAATCGAAGTAAATCAAAGCACTCAGAGGCATACATGAAAGGCGTCATCCTCGCGGGAGGTTCCGGCACCCGGCTCCATCCCCTGACCAGGGTGGTCAGCAAGCAACTGCTGCCCGTCTACGACAAGCCGATGATCTACTACCCGCTGTCCACATTGATGCTGGCGGACATCCGGGACATCCTGATCATCTCCACCCCGCACGACCTGCCGAACTTCAGAAAGTTGCTCGGCGACGGCTCCCAGCTCGGCCTGAGGCTGACCTACCGGGAACAGCCCCGGCCCGAGGGACTGGCCCAGGCCTTCATCATCGGCGAGGACTTCATTGGCAACGACAACGTCTGCCTGGTGCTCGGGGACAACATTTTCCACGGCCACGGCCTGGGCTCCATCCTGCAGTCGGCGGGCCGCCTGGAAAAGGGCGGCATGGTCTTCGCCTATCTCGTCAAGGACCCGGAACGCTACGGTGTGGTGGAGTTCGACCGGAATTTCAAGGCGCTGTCCATCGAGGAGAAACCGGCCAAACCCAAGTCCAAGTACGCGGTCACCGGCCTGTACTTCTACGACAACGACGTCATCGACATGGCCAAGTCCCTCAAGCCGTCGGCGCGCGGCGAGCTCGAGATCACGGACATCAACAAGCTCTACCTCGAGCGCGGCGACCTGGAGGTCCAGACCCTGGGCCGGGGGTACGCCTGGCTCGACATGGGCACCCACGAGTCCCTGCACGGGGCGGCCGGTTTCGTGCGTGCGGTCCAGGCCCGGCAGGGATACGTCATTTCCAGTCCCGAGGAGATCGCCTACCGCAGGAGGTTCATCGGCCGCGACCAGCTCATGTTCCTGGCTGCGGAGATGAGCAACAACGACTACGGCCAATACCTCCTGGAGGTGGCCAAGGAGGAACCCGGCATCTTCTAGTCCGGCGTTCGCAGACCCGAGAAACAACGAAGCCGCTTCCCCCGACATCGGGAAGCGGCTTCGCCATAAAGAAGAAAAACGCAGTCTTGGGACCGCGTTTTATGCTCTAGTGATGGTCGCTGTGCATGGCCTCGCGCACGCGGATGATACCGATGGTGAGAATCCAGGCCAGGTAGATGAAAATCAGGGACACGCCGACAAAGCCGGGGCCCGAGCTCTGAGCCATACCGTGAAGCAGTTCGCCAATCATGTTATTCCTCCTCGATCACCCTTTTTTAGCTTGAAAAGATGTATCTTATTGCCCCTCAAACCGGCTTGTTGTCAACCCCATTTCGCCATTTGCCCGATTCCTCCAAGGGGTCCGGGCGGCCTGCCGGGACCGGCCTTTGCCGGAATATTCCCCTGCGGCGGACCGCCCGCCTCTCTTGTCACGGGCCCGGCTTTGCCCTAGTATTGCCCTCAAGCGCGGCAAACCCTTCAACACACGGCAAGCAATGGGCATTCTGGACTCTCTCGGCAAGATCTTCTCCAGGTCCGGCAAGGACGGCTCCCCCGCCGTGGGCAAGGCGCCCGCAACGGCCGCCCGGCCCGGAAAGGACCCCGCCCCGGCCGCGAAGCCGTCCGGCTCGCAGGACCGGGACAAGGGATTCCACGCCGCTCCCGTGGACGAGGGGTCGCTCGGCTTCAGCATCACCATCAAGGACGGACGGATCACCAAACGCAAGGCGTTTCGGGTCACCGTGGACGGACTGGCCGTGTTCATCCCCCGGCTGGGCAAGACCTTCCCGGTGAGCGACATCAGCGCCTCGGGCCTGGGCTTCCGCTTCCTGAAGCCCCGGCTCAAGTGCGGCGTGAAGATCAGGATGGACCTGCTCATCAACGGCGGGCGAGAGATCGAGGGCGTGCCGTGCAAGGTCATGCGCCACGAGCAGGGCGTGGTCGGCTGCGCCTTCACGGAGCTGGACCGCAAGCAGGAAGACGCGATCAGCCGCATCGTCCTGGAGGGCGAAAAGCAGCTGGCCGCCCGCAGGAACGCCTCCAGGAAGGGAAAACCCCAGCCCTAATTTCCGTCCCGTTTACGCAATTCCTCTATATATGCGTCCAGGTCGTTGGGATCGCCCGGCTTGTGGTCCTCGGGATAGAGCAGCGCGGTCATGAAAAAGACCGAGCCCAGGCGCAGGGCCGTGCTCGCGCTCATGGAAAACTGCTCCAGCCGCCCGGCCACGCCGTCCGCCGCATCTTCAGGCAGCCGTTCCACAATGACCCAAGCGTTCTCGGCCAGCCCGGCCAGAAGCTTGGCCTTTTTCTCCAGGCAGGCCTGGAAGGCCTTCTGCCCCCCTTCGGCCAGGGCGATCTCCCCTTCGGCCTCGATGCGCTTCACGTCGGCGCTTATGTGTTCCAGATAGGTTATCAATTCCGACAAGGCGTTGCTGGACATGGATATCTCCTGTTTTTTTATCGGAGCATAGCCGCGAAACTGCTTGAGAACAAGGGCGTGCCGTACCGGAGAGCCCAGGTTCGGCCGGTAAATCCGCTTTACACGGAGGCCAAGAGGTTTTACCTCATTGGGTCCCGGAACACGAACATCCAAGGAGACTCGAATTGAGCTTACTCTCCGCCAGCCTCGGGCTGACACGATACCGCATCATCGAAGAGGTCCCCACGGAACTGCTTCAACAGGTGCCTGAAAAACTGAAGCAATTCTGCATGGTCGACATCGACGGCACGGCCGACGAGCGCTCTTTCGGCTGGACCAACATCGACGACATGCTGGACATGAACTGGGTCGTGTCCCCGCCGGAAAAGGCCGACTACTTCGCCTTCTCCCTGCGCCTGGACACCCGGCGTATCCCGCCCTCCGTGCTCAAGAAGCACAACACCATCGCGACCAACAAGGAACTCGAGCACAACAAGGAGCAGGGCAAGAATTTCGTGTCCCGCGACCGCAAGCGCGAGATCAAGGAGCAGGTCACCCTCCGGCTGCGCGCCCGTACCCTGCCCATCCCGGCGGTCTTCGACGTGATCTGGAACGCCTCGGCCAACCGGATTTACCTGGATACCACCAACGCCAAGGTCCGCGCACTGTTCGAAGATCACTTCACCTTGACCTTCGACCTCCACCTGGAGCCGCTGACCCCGTTCTTCATGGCCATGGACATCCTCGGCGAAGATGCCACGCCCAGGCTGGAAAACCTCGACCCGACCATCTTCGTCTAGGAGCACGCCATGGATCTTTCACTCGTAGAACGCGAAAACACCCTGCTCGGCCAGGATTTCCTGACCTGGCTGTGGTTCAAGACCGACCAGGACGCCGTGCTCTTCAAGCTCGAGGACAACCGGACCTTCACCCTGCACATGGAGCAGAAGCTGTCCGTCCAGGGCGGCGAGGGCGAAACCAAGGCCACGGCCTCGGTGTCCAGCCCGGCAGGCGAAATGTCCGAGGCCAAGACCGGCCTGCGCACCGGCAAGAAGGTCCACAAGGCCCAGCTGATGTTCGCCATGGACCAGGACGAATGGCTGGTCACGGTCAGCGCCACGGACTTCGGCCTGTCCGGCCTGAAGACTCCCAAGATCAGCACCAAGGACGACGAGGGCGACGACCCGGACGCCAAGTTCCTGGAAAAGATGTTCCTGCTGGAACGCTGTCTGGAGATGTTCGACGTGGTCTACACCCAGTTCCTCAACCTCCGCCTGAGCAAGGACTGGGCCGAGGAATCCGCCCGGGTGAAGCTCTGGATCAACGGCTAGCGGGATGTCCGGCCCGGTGCGCATAGCCTGCTTCGGCGACAGCCTGACCGAAGGATACGGCCTCACTCCGGACGAGGCCCTGCCCGCCGTGCTCGATCGCGGCCTGCTGGACCGGGAGATCGACGCGCGCTGCCTCAACTTCGGGGTGTCCGGCGACACGTCCGAGGACGGGCTGGAACGTCTGGATATGGTTCTCGACGCCAAGCCGGACCGCGTGATCCTGGCCTTCGGGGCCAACGACTGCTTCCTGGACGACCCGGTGGACGAGGTGGCGGCGCGGCTGTCCGCCCTGATCGAGGCCTTCCGCGACCGGGACATCCCGGTCCTGCTGGCGGGCGTCAATGCCGGGCTCAACCCGGACGGGACCTACCGGGCGCGTTTCGAAAAGATATTCCCGGACCTGGCCGGGAGGTACGGCCTGGCCCTGTTCCCGGACCTCCTCGCCCCGTACCAGGGCGACCCATCCCTGACCCTGCTGGACGGGCTCCACCCCAACGCGGCCGGGGTGGAGGCCATGGGCCGCGCCCTGCTCCCCCTGGTGGCGGACCTGGCGCGCGGGGTCACGCCATAGGCGGCGTTCCCTCTCCTTCTCCGTTCCTTTTATCGCCCCCCGCCTTCATCGTCCTCGCCTTCGAGGAACCTCTTCCTTATCCGATGGACCACGATGGCCACGGCCACACCGGCCACGGCCAGGGCGATGACCGCGCCCACCGGCACATGGCCGCGCACGCCCGAGGAGAGCAGATGCCCGCCCGAGGCCAGGAAAACGGTCTCGGGCAGCATGGACGCCCAGGTGAGCAGCGCGTACGGCAGGGAGCGGACCTCGGTGATGCCGAGCAGGTAGCTGGTCACCGGAAACGGCAGGACCGGAATGATCCGGCTCAGGGAGATGAGGTGCAGGGGATGGACGCGGCTCAGGGAGACCATGCGCCGGTACACGGGATGGTGGGCGAACCGGGCGCGCAGCCGCTCGCGCACGCCGTAGCGGGCCAGGAGAAAGGCCATGGTCGCCCCGATGGTCATGCCCGCCGAGGCGTAGGCCGCCCCGAGTTTCCAGCCGAAGAGCGCCCCGGCCGCCACGGTGAAGAGCACCTGGGGCACCAGGAACATGGACATCAGCGCGTTGACCGCGATGAAGACCAGCGGGGCGAGGTTGCCCTGATCGGCCACGAAGTCGGTGACGCGGGACATGTACCGCTCCCCCCAGTGCTCCATGGCGAGGGAGAGCAGGCCGAGCAGCCCGAGGACCACCGCGAGCCTGATGATCATCGGCCAGGACAGAGGCGATTTTTTCCCGTGTAGTTCCATGTGACGCGTCCTCCGGACGGGTACGGCCGGTCCGGGTCTTGTGCTCGGCCGAGGAATGCCCTAGCGTAACGCCGGGTCCCGGTCCCCCATCCTTTTACGGGGTTATCGGCGGAAAATGAAGGCGGAATTGAAGAGGGAAACCAAAGGACGACAATGCGCTACAAATTGCAGATGATGGATACGGATTTCGGGGTGGGCATGTTCGCCGCCCTGCCGGACGTGAACCTGAGCCACAACGAGATGATGGACCATCTCCGCGAGCACCCCTTCGACGACCACATGCACGAGTTCGTGCTCCAGGGGTTCAAGGAATTTCGCCCGCGCAAGCTGGAGAAGATGATCACGGAAGCCATGCGCGACCAGGGCCAGTCCGACCCGGTGGGCACCGTGATAATGTACGAGGCGTGCATCTGCCACCAGCGGCTGAACCGGCTCCTGCCCCTGTTCGACGGCATGGACCCCAGGGATTTCCTCGGCTACACCCCGGCCATCCACATCCGCTCCAGCCTGCTCGAAGACCAGCCCCTGCACCGCGAATGGACCCGCATCTTCGGCCGGAACATCTTCACCATGGCCCCCCTGCCCGCTCCGGCCGACGCGCCCGAACCGCTGTTCCGCGACGAGGAGCTGGCCGCGCCCGAGCCGGTCAGCGCCGCCGAGGTGCGCGCCGGACTGGACGGCGAACTGCCCCCGCCCCTGCCCCGCAGGCCCCTCAAGGAGACCATCGAGACCGCCCTGCCCGCCCTGGGCAAGGCCGACGCCTTCATGGGACCGCCCATGGAGCACAAGGCCTCCCTTTCGCCCTGCGCCCGGTTGCGGCACTGGTCGGTCAAGACGCGCACAGTCAACGGCAACCTGTCGAATTCCCTGTGGGGATTGCAGACCTGCTACGGGCGCGGGCTGACCATGGAGCGGGCCGAGGCCTCCTACGCCATGGAGCTGGCCGAACGATTTTCCTCCTATGCCAGCTTCGGCCCCAAGGGCGTGCTCGGCTACGCCCGCGACTATCCGCTGCCCCATGCCGCCTACGGCGAACTGGACGCCCCGGCGCTGAACCCGGCGGACATCCGCCTGGAGGTGCCCTACGCGGGCCAGAAGCTCCACTGGCTGGAGGGCCACGGCCCGGACGGCGAGCCGATTCTGGTCCCGGCCCAGTTCGTGTTCCTGTTCTGCAACCTGGACGAACCGTCCCTGTTCAGCGCGCTGGGCTCCACCGGCCTGGCCTCGGGCAACACCCTGTTCGAGGCCAAGGCGGCCGCCCTGACCGAGGTCATCGAGCGGGACTCGGACGCGACGCAGCTTTTCACCCCGGACAAATGTTTCCGGGTGGAGAGCGGTGATCCCGAAATAAGCGGGCTGCTCGAAAGATACCGCGAGGACGGCATCGACGTCTGGTTCATGGACATGACCACCGAGCTGGGCGTGCCGTGCTACAAGTCCGTGGTGCTCGGCAGGCACGGCGACGTGAACAAGGGCGGCGGCTGTTCCCTGAGCGGCCCCTCCGCCCTGGTCTCGGCCATGACCGAGACAGCCTACCCCTACCCCGGCCCAAAGAGCGGCCCGGCCCCTGAAGGGTTGCCCGTGCGCAGGCTCGAGGACCTGCCCGACCTGTCCACGGGCAGCGCCGAGGGCGACGTGATGGTGCTGGAAAAAACGCTTCTGGCCAACGGCTACAGCCCCGCCTACGTGGACCTGACCCGGCGGGACCTGAACATCCCGGTGGTCCGGGCCATGGTCCCCGGCCTGGAACTGATCTCCGACTTCGACCAGTATTCGCGGGTCAGCCCGAGGCTGTACCGGAACTACCTCAGAGCGTGCGCGTGACCTTGGCCTGACGGCGGCGCTTGCGCGGCCCCTTGGTGCCCACGGTCCGATAGACCACCTCCAGGACGCCCGCCCCGCCGAAGAGCGCGGCCAGGACCCAGGCCGTGGACGGATTGTCGCCGACGCTCTGCCAGACCATGGTGACGAAGGCGGCCGAGCAGGCCAGCACGCCCAGGGCGGACAGGGCCCGGCCCGCGCCCCAGCTCTCCTCGTCCCGGAAGTTGGCCGCGTTGACCACGGCGAACACGGACAGGAATCCCGCGCTGCCCAGGGTGGAGATTGCAGAGAGATCGGCCACGTTGGCCAGGATCAGGGCCAGCACGGTGGTGACCACCAGCCCTTCGGCGGGCGCGCCCCACATCTGCCGCTCCAGCTGGACGGGCAGCTCCCCTTCCTTGGCGATGGTGTAGCACAGCCTCGACGCGCCGTAGAGCGTGGCGTTGATGGCCGAGAAGGTGGACAGCAGCGCGGCCACGGCGATGAGCGTGAACCCGGTCTGTCCCAGGAACGGCTTGGCCGCCTCGGCCAGGGCGTAGTCGCGGGCGTCGACGATGCTGGCCAGCGACAGGTTGCCCACCACCACGATGGCGATGGCCACGTAGAGCAGGACCACGAATCCCACGGAAATGTAGAAGGCCAGCGGCAGGTTGCGGTCGGGCTTGCGGATGTCCGCCCCGGTGTTGGCGATGAGCTCGAACCCCTCGTAGGCCACGAAGATGATCATGCCCCCGGCCACCAGCGGAAGCATGGGCACCCAGGTGTCCGTGGCCAGCCGCGCGGGCTCCACGCCCTTGACGCCCACGGCCAGGAAAAACAGCAGGATAGTGATCTTGATGACCACCACATAGGTCTCGGCCTTGCCCACCACCTTGGCGCTGGCCAGGTTCAGCACGGCGGGCACGACGATGGCCACGGTGATGAGCCCGTGGAGCACGAGCCAGCCGCCGCCCTTTGGGAAGAAGACCGCGCCGTAGGAGCCGAAGGCGTGGGCGTAGAGGGCGAGCATGACCACGTAGGAGAACCACAGCAGCACGTTCAGCGCGCCCACGTGCATGGAGTTGCCGAAGACCCGGTCCAGGAAGACCACGGTGCCGCCCGGCCCGGCGTAGCGCACGGACAGCCGCGCATAGGACGCGGCCGTGATCAGGGCCACCACTCCGGCCACGGCAAAGGCCACGGGCGTGCCGCCCCTGGCCAGCTCCACGCTCAACCCCAGCACGGCGAAGATGCCGCCCCCGACCATGCCGCCCACCCCGATGGAGACGGCTCCCCAAAGACCCATTTTATTATCGTTCAATGCCTTGATCCGCCTTGTATTCGAATTGCGGCCGGAGCCCCGGCCCGTTTTGTCCGGACATCCCTCCCGCCAAAATCCGGCGGGTTCCCGACAGGATAGCCCAATCCACCGGAAGAATAAAGCGGAGCGCATTTTTGCACCACCCGCTCCACCGCCAACCGGCCAAAACCATTGACTCCCCGCCGGATTGCACGATACTGAGACACACCCCAAGCCCGGGTGGTGGAATTGGTAGACACCAGGGACTTAAAATCCCTTGGAGCTTGCTCCGTGCGGGTTCAAATCCCGCCCCGGGTACCAGTAATTACAAGGAGTTATGTGTAAACATAGCTCCTTTTCTTTTGTTCCACTTGAATTAATGTTCCATTTTTGTTCCACTAGAAGCCAGAGGAGCATCAAAAATGGCGAGCATAAACAAACGCGGCACCAAACAGTGGAATGTCCGGATCAGGCGTAAGGGCTACCCCCTCCAAACAGCCACCTTTGAAAAACGCGAAGACGCCGAGACCTGGGCTCGTGATGTCGAAAGCAAAATGGACAAGGGAGCTTTCCTCTGTACAAAGGAAGCCGAACGGACGAGCCTCCACGAGGCCCTTGATCGCTACATCGAGGAATATGCCCCTTCCCTTGCTGACCATCAGCGCGAGGTCAACCGGGCCAAGTTCCTTCAAAAGCGAAAAATCGCCCAAATGTCATTGGCCAAAGTTCGAGGGATGGACATTGCAGCCTTTATCAAGGAGCGCGAAGCCGAAGGAGTCGCCGGCAACACGATCAGACTCGACCTGGCTACCTTCTCTCGCCTCTTTGAGACAGCCCGCAAAGACTGGGGCATGGAATACCTGGACAACCCCGTCAAGAAGGCCAGGAAGCCCAAAGTGTCGAGAGGCCGAGAACGTCGGCTCCAGGACGGAGAAGAAGAGAAGCTTCTCAAGCATGCGCCGGAAGACTTCGGGCCTGTCATCAAGTTTGCCCTTGAAACGGCCATGAGGCGCGGCGAGATAGCCGCCCTTCGCTGGGAAAATGTTAAGCTCAAGGAAAGCACCGTATTCCTGCCCAAGACGAAGAATGGAGCGGCACGCACAGTGCCCCTCTCTCCGGCCGCGTTAAACGTGCTGAAGGAGCTCCCAAGAGACATAAAAGGATCGGTGTTCAGATTGGCGCCAGATGAAATCACTCAGGCTATGAAGAAAGCCCGAGCTGGCGCAAAGCTCAAGGACTTGCGGTTTCACGATCTCAGACACGAAGCGGTGTCCAGGCTCTTTGAAAAAACCAACTTAGACATCATGCAGATTCAGATGATCACCGGCCATAAGACGTTACAAATGTTGGCAAGATATACCCATTTGAGGGCGGTTGATTTGGTTAAGAGTTTAGCGGAGACTCCTTGATCAATTATAATCAATAACGCGTATTATTCCAGCTTGGGCCAACGCTTAAGCATTTCTTCCTCGACGGCACATAAATATGCATTTGCTTCCTCAGCATACTCATGAATAAGTTCTATGTAGTTTATTTCTGGGTGCTCAATTTCTGAAGTATTACTATCCCTACGTTCATACTGTAAATTGGTGTAGGCAATACTGCCTCTACCGAAAAAAGACCTGAAACGCTGGCCCTGATTCCCCGGATGACCAGCACACTGATTTCTTAATGCCCTAATTTCTTGCCACTTTGTGTCTCCGTCAGGCGCAATCTTTGAACCAATAATAATTTTATGTAGCGTTGAGATAGAATCTTGCTGGATTATGATGGCCTGCATGACTCCCCACATTTCAATATAAGCCAACAAAGGGTTTTCATTGAACCCTATTTCCATGTGGGCCTGCAAACCTTCAGTCGAATCTTGAAGGAGATACATTGATGTGTAATATCTAGCGTATTCATCAGAATGAGCACCATCAGAGAAATACTCCTGACATTCATCAGAGCCGTGAAAAAAGTCATAAATTCGAGATCTCGTTTCCCCAATTCTTTCCATTTAAGCCCTCCACGAATTAATTGATAAACCGATACCCCAATCACACATTCATAACAAGCCAACAAGTAGCAGGGTGATCCAGGTAAAGCGGGGGACCAGGGGGCGGCAGCCCCAAGATTGCTCTTTCGGCGCCCCCGACGAAGGAGGGCTGGAGACGGCCATAGTCAGAATGTCGGATGCAGTCGGGCGCGATTTACGATTTTCATTCACAGATAAACTTGCCACAGCGTTCTCATTAGAGCTCTTACATACGCATATACAACAACAAAATCAGCACACCACACAGGGAACACTCAGCCAACAGTTTTAAACGTTTTTTTAGCTTCTGCCTTTTGTAGTGACCAGCCCATTTGATGATAAGTTTTTCTGAATGGACAATACGACTGTAACGCATTGCCTGCTCGCAGCATTCGAGAACATTTGTATAATTTGAATTTATCTCATTTGCTGCTTCGAGGACGAGAAGCCTTAAAGCCATGAGAGTAGGTTTAATTCCACACCTTTTAAAGCTTTGACATGCTTGCAATTCTTCTTGGAAATTATACACTGTGAATACTGGTTCTGGACTTAGCCACAAGCGCATAATAAGAACAGCCATGACTATTCCAAATTGCACTTCATGGTCACTATAATATTCATATTTTATCGATAAAAATTTATGTGCGCATTCGTGTGCATAATTATACACAGCAATCTGACTATACTTCTCTCTTTTTAGAGAGAAATTAATATATGATTGAGAAAACTCATAAACAGCATCCATACCGGGATATCTAACGAGAGTTTTTTCCCGAGTGGCCTTTCGATGAATATATGAAGCAGTATTAACGTAAATATTCCGTCTATCCGAACTATATACAGGGCAAAGCCCTGAGTACCACAAGTACGGCTTGTCGAACTTAATAATGTGGATAGGATGAGGCGAGCTCCACGCCTTTGCAGCTGCATAAATGTCAACTTCTTGCTTTCGCAGAGCCCGCCTTCTCAAATAAGTTCTGACATCAAACATTATAAGTCATTCCGGTATGTTTGGTCCCAAAAACACCGGGCATCATGCACTCCTCGTAGATAATTATATAGAGACGTTTCTCGGACCCCAGAGTCAACTGAAACGCCCTCAAGCAGTGCATGCAAATCACTTAGGGAGCAAAACGGCCCTAGATAATCAGCCTTCACCGTAAACTCCATAATTTCTTGGTCTAACGGCATGACCATCACCAAGCCATCTTAGGACGAAAATTATTTTGATCTTCAAAATTTAGCTCATGGCCAATTTTCTGGAGATAATCCGCAGCAAGTTCAGCTTGCTCGGGATAGCCAATCTGATCGGACAATTTATCAGCCAGCTTTTTCATGTCTTCGGGGGCTACCAAAACACCCCTCTGCGCCATTTTATTCAGCTCTGCGTGAAGATCCGCCTTAATTCTTTCATTGTCTCCCAACGATGCATAGCCCTCATATTCTATCAATTTCTCAAGTTTTTCTGCGTAGGCAGAAAACGGAACTCTCGGTTCATCCTTCGGAGAGGGCTTGGATTGAATGTCTCCCTCCATCATAGTCTCCAACTCTTCTCGATTATCAATGTGAATCCCGAATTCATCAGCCGCCTGCAAAAACTTCTGAATGGTCCTGGGGTTTTTAGATGTCACGATAATATTTCCGTCCCCCCACCTTTCATTTGCGTAAATCAAAGATGCCGCAACTGCCTCATATGTATTTTGATTCACGTATATTGTATTTCCATTAGGTTGTTCATAAAACAGCACCTCTCCATGTGCACCAGAGAACAAAGCCCAACCGTCTTCCTCCTCTGCCATCTGGATGCCTTCAAAGAAATGAGGGACGCGCTTTTTAGCGGCCTCTAGGGCTTCCTCGCGGCTGCACCTTGATGTGTTTTCTTCCTCGTCGGGCTCTGCTGCGCAGATTGTAACCGTGGGCTTGTCCAGCTTCTTCATAGGCTCGGGCAAAATGATCCTTTGACGGATTTCTTGCCAGGGGATTCCAACCTCGTGCCCCTGGAAGTGTTCACCCTCAAAATCAAGCCTGAATCCCATAATTTTTTTAAGCTTTTCATTGTAGTGAAGCCGAGCTTCTATGCCCTGCTCTTTCAGGGCTGCTGCAAATTCCATCAATTCAACTCGTTCCTGTCTTAACAGGGCTGCATCAATTGACTCCTGAACCTTGTTTTTCAGAACTTCTCTATCCATGTCTTCCTCCTTTACTGAAAGAGATTTTGCCGCACCCAAGCTTGAGTATCCGGCGTCATTATTTGATATTTTTGGACAATCTTGTCCCAATTGGCGGCTTTTTCCTCCAACGGATCGTTCCGAAATTCGGACCAAACCCATGAACCCATCATCAAGATCACCCCTGTTATTAGGCTGCACAAGATCGCCTGTTTCAGCTGAGGAACTTGAAACTGTGACTGACTTGGAAGAGTCCTGACAATGGTCAGAGTCTCCCCCAGTCGGTGATTCGTCCTGGCGAGGCTCTGTAATATTTCGGTGAGACGATCTCCCCCAGTCTTCTCCTTGGCTTTCTCCTGGATCTCTCTGACTTTCCCCATTCATATTCTCCTCTATCTGCGATGCAACATGCTTAAATGAATATGATTTGCCGATGTCTGAAGCTTTGTAGCTGCATTCTTCACCTGTCACAGGCTCGACATAGTTGAGCCTGTAGCCAGCACCGCGCTTATTCTTCTTCAGGTCGATACCAACAAGCTCTAAAACTGCTGCCAGGTCATCCCAGGACTTAGCTCCTGCCTCCAAGGCACCATCAAGGCTCGCTGCAATGAAATATTTGGGCGGGACTTCAACACCTTTCCGTACCCACATCTCTGTTTCGCGTTTTGAGCACTTCACTGTCGACTTTGGTTGAAAACGCAAGCTCTGACGGTCCCTAGTGATAGTAAGGCCTAATTCTCGTTCAATTCTGTCCGTTGCGTCCTGAGCAAGACTGGCTTCATGCTGCCCATGCCATATCGAGCCATCTAGGCCGATTCGGCTAGCATAGACGTGCACATGGTCGTGAACTGCATCACCATGCCGAACAACCACGTATTGATGCTTTTGAGGATTTAAACCGGCAGTGTGCAAAAGTAGCTTTGCAGCTTGCCCCCATTGCTCCGGTGAAGGCCTCTCTGCTTCTGGTGCGGACAGGGAACAATGCCAAACAGGCCTGACGCAATCAGGCCGCAGGGAACGAGAGACAGCAAACTCGCTGGCCAACTCTCTTGGAGACTGTCCCTCAAGATTTCCACCAACGATCATGGCGTTTTTCTGCAAGGCCAGAGCGTAATTTAGAGCTCCCCGAAACCCGTCTCCGCGAACGACATTAGCTCTCATCGCCGCTCACCCCGATTAACTGGCGCCGAACATCAGAAACAGCCTGACGCAATTCAGAAAGCATGCCTCCATCCATTGACGGCGTTCCACCGGCCTTAGCTACTTCAACGAGGTACGTCAGTCCGCCGGCCACCTTGGCCAAGTGCGACCAAGCCTCGCGATTGATCTCCGGGATTATTCGTGGCGGTCGCTGCATAGCGGCCGTGCGCAACCATGCGCCACGAGAAAGGCCACCGCGGCGAGCGTCAACAGCTTGAAGCTCAAGGTCGGTCAATCGACAGTTGACCTGGTGCTTCCTGAGCTCAGAATCAGACTTTGGAATAGGTCCACGTCGTGCCATCTCAGCTCTCCGCAGGAGGGACCGTACGAGCATCATCGCCGACAGGTGATGATAGCGAAGTTACAGGTCCCTCCTCACCATTTTGAGCGAGAGCGGCAAGTCGCTGAGCACGGAACTTCTCCGCTACTCGGCGACCCTCTTTTTGACGCTCAGCCTCAGCGGCTTGTTGCTCTACTTCTCTTCGCTTTTGGTTTGCCTCAGCCTGCTTAACTCGCTGAATTGACGCTTCTCTCGCTCGCTCTATGCGGAGATCTTCCCGTTCTTTGGAACGGAGAGCATCCAGACACGATAGATCAAGCGTTCCCAGCAGGGCTCGCTTTTTTAACGTTTCGACTAAACCAGCCTTGTTCGTTTTGGTGTTGTACTTGGCATAGAGCCGGATGAAGTCTTCTTCATCCGCAGAGAGTACACGACCACAACCACCTTGTTCTTGCACAGAGGGAGGTGTTGTGGGTGGTGTTTTGGATGAAAGGGAAGAAGAAGAAGGAGAAAAAGTAGTTGTAGTTAAAGGGGGTGGATTTTGCTTGGTGCTTTGCTTAATCAAATATGGATTGCCACCACACTTCCCAGCGGCACTCCTCACCTCACTAAGAGCCTGATTTCTCAACATTCTCGCACAATATATGCAACCTTCATCATCCTGTTTTAAAACATTTGAATCGACTAATTCGCGAAGTATTTTTTGAAATTTTTTCGGCGTAATCCTAAATATTTTAGAACATTTTTTCGCGAAATTTTGATCAGAAAATGGATCTCGTTTTTCTCCTGCCACCCACAAAACGCCATACTCAGGCGAATCGTGAGTCACACATATGAACGCTATCATGATGGCCTGAGCTTGAAGAGAGCAGCCCTGCAGATCGAGGTCATTTAGCCAATCGCGGGGGTAGAATTGAAAAGCAGGACGAGAATTCATCTCTATCGCTTCCTAGGACGGCCAGGGCCTCGCCTGACTGGCATTTGGCCGGCATCAAGAGAGGCCAGGAATCCGTTCACATCAGAAAGCCTAAAACGAACAGAGCGACCTATCTTTACAGACGGAGGAAGCAAGTGTGGAGACTTCGAACAATATGTCCGTATGGTATGAACGGACACATTAAGAATTCTAGCAAGCTCAACAACGTTGATTAGTTTATCTTCAACTTTCATAAAACGACCCTGTCTTTATGAGTATATGTTGAGACAAATTATACGTTGTTATTCGCACTTGTCTAATTAGTCCAAAAAGTTAATAAAGGCATATTTTTCAAATTTTATACTGTTAAATTTTGAAAAAATGCATCATTATGCACAACAATAAGCGCAAAAAATTTCACATCTTCAAACTATATCTGTATATAGTTTGAAATTTGCTAACCAAAAGCATTTTATAAAAAAATATATCCAATAAATTCGAATAAATGAGTGGTGTGCTGTAATATTTTTTTAACCGCATATTTTGGTCAGATCAAAATACGCCCCTTCCCAAGAACACAACGAGGAAGTTGACGCTCAAATTGAAAACAAGCCGCAAGCAAGCTATATTCAAGATCGCATCATTCTCCGATCGACATTTTTCATAAAATTTGGCAAGATCCTCCTCAGATCATCAAGGAGGACACATGTTACCAGACGCCAACAAGCCAATTTTAATAGATCTTTTTAGCGGATGTGGAGGTTTTTCCCTTGGGGCTGAAATGGCAGGTTGGGACTCTATTTTTGCAATAGACATCGACCCAACTCTTCAATCTGCATATAAGCGCAACTTCCCACGAACAAAAGTAGTACAGGGTAACGTGGCTGAGTTAGACGCAACGGCTTGGAGTATGTTTATTGGGAATCAGCGCCCAGATTGCATTATTGGTGGCCCTCCATGCCAAGGTTTTAGTCGCATGGGGAAACGAAATATTTGCGATCCAAGAAACACTCTTCTAAGTCAATTCACCAAGCAGGTAGCCCTTCTCAGGCCTAAAACATTTGTAATGGAAAACGTTCAGGGTCTTCTAGATGAACAATATAGAGAAATACTGAACTGTGCCCTTGAAGTCATTCCCTCGGAATACACTGTTCTTGAGCCAACAATTGTGAATGCGCTAAATTTCGGCGCGGCAACAAACAGAAAACGAGTTGTGATTATTGGATATCTTTCAGAGTATACCGATCCGATATCACAAAACACCATACTCCCACATACCCCTCAAAAATTAACATCTGTCAAAGATGCAATTTCAGATCTTCCATCACCAGTTCAAGAAAACAAATCAAATGGCATCGAAGGCTTTACATGGGCGCCCTACGATTCAAAAAGACACCAACTTCCAGAATATGCAAAAGCTATGAGGGCCTCTCCAGCCACTAGCATAGGCTGGAAGCAAGCGGTTGAAATGCAACAAGCAGGATACGTTTCAGGATCCCACTCAACAAGGCATACTACAAAAGTAGCAAATAGATATGCCGCCACTCCTCCTGGGCAGGCAGACTCGATAAGCAAATCATATAGGCTAACCTGGGATGGTCAATGCCCCACCTTACGAGCAGGAACAGGCTCCGACAGAGGAGCCTTTCAAGCTGTCCGCCCCCTTCATCCGGCTGAAGGCCGAGTCATCACGGTACGAGAAGCAGCTCGGCTCCAAGGATTCCCAGATTGGTTTACCTTCCATCGAACCAAATGGCACAGCTTTCGAATGATAGGCAACAGTGTTTCTCCTTTGGTCTCGCTGGGAATAATGTCTGCGATAAAGAATAAGACATTCAAATCACTTGCCGCTTAAATAATATTAATCTACCATATTCAAAATACTAAATATTCCATACCGCGTCAGGAGACATTCCAATGAAGAGCGAAGGACAGGAATTCAAGGTAGACACAAGCCCAACAAAACGAATCGTCGGAGAACTCACCAAAGACGCTACAGTAGAAGCATGCTTATTCGATTTAATTGACAACTCAATTGATGCAGCAAGGAATACACTCCTCAAAAAAGCTTCAAACGTCATCGACGGTGATACACTTCCAGATGCTAGCAATGCAGATCATACCCTTCCAGAATCATATGAAGGCTTCCAAATTGATTTGACCTTAAATGGAGAACGCTTTGCTCTTTCTGATAATTGTGGGGGGATAAAGAGCGAAGACCTATCAAATATGGTTCTTAGATTTGGCAAACAATCTACCCACAAATTAGGCATCGGAACATTTGGAGTTGGCTTGAATCGTGCCCTTTTCAAACTGGGAAAAGTCACAAAGTTAAGCACTGACACAGGTGAAGAGCGCTCTGAGCTTGTACTTGATACTGAAGCCTACTTAAAGTCTGATGAGTGGAAACTGCCAGCAGCTTCTTTTTCAAGCCTAGGAAAAATTGGTACAACTATTGAAGTCAGCCAATTAGCTGAAGACATATCTCTTCAATTCGCCAACCGTTCAGAACAAACAAAATTAGTTGAAGAGATTGGAAGAAGATACGGTAACTTTATTGACAAAGGTCTAATAATTAAATTCAACAATGATCACGTAAAGAGTCACACTATCCATATTCGAAAGAATGGTCTTTTTAAAGGAGACTATCTCTTCTTCAAAACGGATGATGGGATAGCTGTTCATATTGAATTTGGTCAGCATGAAGATCATAGGTTCACCATAGAGGAAGGCTACAACCTCGAAACAAATAAAAGGTTAACCAATGAATACGGCTGGTCAATATTGTGCAACGACCGAGCCGTAGTCTTATCTGATCAAACAAGAAAAACGGGATGGGATAATAAATTCCACACTGAATTTTATGGCTTTGTTGGAATCGTTCGATTTGTGTGCCCTGACGCATCCAAACTCCCATGGACTACGACAAAAACCGATGTAGACCTAAACAACAAATCATATCAGAAAGCTCTTGTAGAAATGCAAGAATTCGCGAGTAAATGGAGAAAGATATCTCGCGATGTAAAAAAGATAAGAAAAGACCCAAACTCTCCTATAAGTCCAATTACAATCAGCACTGAAGAGAAGAGTAAAAATAAAACAAATGTTAATAATAAAAACAAAAGTAAAGGAAAAAAGAAAAATACAGGGACAAAAACAAATAAATCACCAACAACCAGGGTCGCCCAAAATCAATTTTGGGAGATACTTCCACCGGATGTTGATGAAATTCTTTGTTCCGACAAACAGCGCACTCTAGTTCATGAGGCTAAATCATTAAACATCTCAGATTGTACATACAGTGGTCTGGCGTTGATCAGAATACTCTTTGAAACAAGCGTGGTTCACTACTTCATTAGACACAAAAAAATTGATCAACTCAAACAATTTGCGATAGACGAGCGAGAAGCAAATGGGACCACGTTATCCAGTGATTTTAAGAAAAAAATGGTCCCTAAACTTGATGAGATGCTCCTCTTTATGACCAAAAACCGCGAGTCATGGGCTCCCGATCATTCAAACTATCTCACTAACAGTTTGAACCTGACCACTGGTCACAAAGGGATACTAAACGGAGTGGTGCACGATCCATTTCAAACGGTCGGGCTTATGAGGGCGATGCAGATTCGTGATGAGATTATGCCTATCCTTCGCCACCTAATAGAGACATAGCCCCTGTTTTTGTTGTTCCATTTTTGTTCCAATCAGAGTCTCTCTCCAAACAAAGGGTTACACACTGATCTAATAAGAAACAACACAAACTCAGGCAATTGCGCTAAAACACTTATTATTCAAAAGGGTTAGAATGCGACTTAAAATCCCTTGGAGCTTGCTCCGTGCGGGTTCAAATCCCGCCCCGGGTACCAAAAAACCGGCTCGCAGCCTTATGGCGCGAGCCGGTTTTGCTTTCCCTGTCAGGAAACTCCCTATAGCTGGACCGTGTTCAACACCACGGACATGGCCTTGAACCAGAACTCGACCGGGTCGCCGGGTTTGAGGGCCAGGTCCTGGGCGCTTTGGGCGGAGATGAGGGCGCAGACGTCGGTGCCGTCCGGGAGGCGGCCCAGGACTTCGGCCAGGACCGGGGTTTCGGTGACCCGGAGGATTTCGGCCTCGAGCCGGTTGCGGGCGCTGCCGGAGACGTGCTCGACCCGGCGCAGGACGTTGACCAGCGGGGCCTTGACCGTGGCCACCACCGGGCTGCCGACCTGGATCTTGAGGTTGCGCAGGGAGTCCATGGTGATGACCGAACTGATCTTGATGTTCGAGCGGGTCTCGAGAACCACCTGGGCCATGACCGGGTCCGTGTCCACACGGATGACGTGGCCGAGGAAGGAGTTGCGGGCCGAGGTGCGCTTGCGCATGGCCTCGTGGGCCGTGCGCACGATGGACTGCACGTCGCCCGGCGAAAACTGCTGGAAGTTGGCGGTCAGGTCCAGGGACGACTGGCCCAGGACCTCCTTGACGATGGTGATGGGCACGCCGCTCCTCAGCATCTCCACGGCCCGGGTGTTGCGCAGGGACTTGGGACAGACCAGGTCCTTGGCCAGGCCGCACTCCTCGCCGCGCTCGTAGCAGATGCGCCGGAAATAGCCGGGGTCCACGCGGAAGAGCTCCCCGCGCAGGCCGTAGCCCATGGGGCTCTCCTGGAAGGCGGTCAGCTCGGCATAGAACTCCTCGGGCAGCGGGACCTCGCGGGGTCGGTCCTCCCGGCCCAGGCGAACGAACGGCCCGTTCGCGTCGAATGCCTCGGTATCGTCCAGGGAGAGGATTTCACCCAGCCGCGCCCCGGTATGGCGGACGAGCAGAAAGAGCAGCCACAGCCTGGTCCGGGCCCGGATGCTGTCCATGCGCCTGGCCGAATCCTTCCACGCGCGGAAGGACTCTTCGAACGCGCACATCTGCGACGGCTCAAGATAGCTCACCTGATCCGAGACGCTGAAAAAATCGCGGGGACAGACCTTGTCCGAACGCTTTATCTCTTGCATGAACGGCCCACCTGCCGGGTTATCACGTTTTTATCCATTCGCGTGACTTGGTTGCGACATAACAGCACAGAACATAGGGGATTATGTGACGGGACACAACCCGTTCGAAAAGCGTACACCCAGCCGCGCCCCGGCACGGAGAAACAAGGAGCCCCCCATGCGTTTCATGCGAATCTGCACCCTCATGCTCAGCCTCATCCTCGCCCTTCCGGTTAGCGCCTGGGCCGAGGGCAACGTCGTCCTGGCAGCCGGTGCCGGGTACAAGAAAATGGTCAACGCCCTGAACTCGGCCTATGAAAAGAAAACCGGCCATACCCTGGACCTCATCTATGGCAACATGGGCCGCGTGACCACCCTGGCCAAGGAAAGCGGCAAGGTGGACATCGTTCTGGGTGACCAGCAGTTCCTGCTCAAGCGCGCGGCCCTGCCCGTGACCGAGAAGACCGAACTCGGCCGGGGCAAGCTGGTCCTGGCCTTCGCCAAGGGGGCCAAGTTCTCCAAGGTGTCCGACCTGGACAACCCCGAGGCCGGACGCATCGCCATGCCCGACACGAGCAAGGCCATCTACGGCAAGGCAGCCCGCGAATACCTGACCAAGACCGGCAGGCTGCCGGGCATCAAGACCCGCCTGGTGGAAGTGGCCACCGTGCCCCAAGTTTTCTCCTACCTGGCCACCAACGAGGTGGACATGGGCTTCATCAACCTGACCCACGCCCTGAACGTCACGGACAAGCTGGGCGGCTACGTGGTCCTGGACGAAAAGGACTACTCGCCCATAAGCATTATCGCGGCGATACTCGAAACTTCCCCGAGCAAGGACAAGGCGAAGGCGTTCCTCGACTTCGTCAAGACGGACGAGGCCCAGGCCATCGTCAGGGCGAACGGCCTCTAGCACATGGACTTCGTCGGCATCCTGTCCCAGCCGGAGACCATCAACCCTCTCCGGCTCACCATGAAGGCGCTGGCCTTTTCCGGCGTGCTGCACCTGGTCGGCGGCGTGCTCATCGCCTACTACCTGACCTCGGGCAAGGGCGTGCTGCGCTCGGCCGTGGACTTCCTGGTGACCCTGCCACTGGTCTTTCCGCCCATCGCCACCGGATTCATCCTGCTCATGCTTCTGGGCAGGACCGGGTGGCTCGGGCGGTTTGCGCCCCTGGACATCGTCTTCAACTTCCCCGGCGTGGTCCTGGCCTCCTTCGTGTCCGGGCTGCCGCTCATGGTCAAGCCGGTGGAGGCGGCGCTCAAGGGCGACGTCCGGCGGCTGGGCGAGATCGCCCAGGTCCTGGGAAAGAGCGACTGGCAGACCTTCTGGCTGGTGCTCCTGCCCAACATCCGGCGCAACGTGACCGCAGGCTGGTTCCTGGCGCTGGGCCGCTCCCTGGGCGAGGTCGGGGTGACGCTCATGCTCGGCGGCAACATCATCGGCAAGACCAACACCCTGTCTCTGGAAATCTACAACGCGGTCTTCAGCGGCGAATTCGACCGGGCCATGGTCCTGGCGGTGGTCATCGGCCTGTTCTCGCTGATCATCTTCGCCGCACTGAAGAAACTGTCAGCCGTCTAGGAGACGCAATGAAATCCGTTTTCGATACCGTGTGCGACCGTGCCCTCGACCTCTGGACCAAGGAGGGCCTTCTCGACGAAACCATCACCGTGACCGCCGCGCCCCTGAGCGTGAAGGAGGCCATCGGCACGCCCGAGGGCAACGACTTTCCCATCCAGAAGGGAAAGGAAAAACTCATGGAAGCCGACTTCCGCGGCGCGCGGGGCCAGGCCTTCACCGACCACTACGGCAACTACTCCGGCACGCTGCGGCAGATCGCCGCCCTCCCCCGCGACGGCAACTACAACCGGGCCGTGTTCGTCGCGACCATGAACGCCGTGTGCCGCTCCCTGGGGATGACCGGCAACACGGTCCACTGCCGCGACCAGGGGCCCGCCGAATGCGCCAAGGGCGTGTTCCGCTACATCGACGACTATTACGGCAAGGGCCGGGTGACCATCATCGGCTTCCAGCCCGCCCTGGCCCAGGCCGTGAGCGCGGAAACCGACGTCCGCCTGGTGGACCTGGACCCGGACAACATAGGCCGGACCAAGCGAGGCGTGCTCGTCGAGGGCGGCGAGGCCACGGCCGACGCCATCGACTGGGCCGACCTGCTGCTCGTCACCGGCACCACCCTGGCCAACTCGTCCATCGATCTCTTTCTCACCGGCAAACCCGTGCTCTTCTATGGCACGACCATAGCCGGAGCGGCCAGCCTCATGGGTTGGAATCGCTACTGTCCGCAGAGCAGCTAGGGGGTCTCCTCCATCCCCCCCCGGCTGCGGGGAAAGGGTTCTCGCTTGCCGCGCGAGGACCCTTTCCCAAGGCGGCGGACTTTTCTCTGAACGCCCAGCGCCTTTCCCGGCTCACTGTCAGCCCTTTTCCCCGACCGTCCTTGCCGTGGCAAACAGGAATGTTTATTATCCCTGCATGCAGCAAGTTCACCCCCACCGCCTCCGGCGATTCCTTTCGGCCGCACTGGCCTTCGCCCTGCTCCTCGTGGCAGCCCCGGCCATGGCCGACGTGGTGCGCTCCGTGTCCACCGAATACTACATGGTGGACGGGACCAAACCGGCCGCCATCGTCGCGAGCCTCAAGCGCAATTCACCGCTGAACGAAGGGGACAGGACATACCAGGCCAACACCCGCACGGACATCCGGACCACCTACAAAATCGAGCAGCGGGGCGACACCTGCCGGGTCGTGGACGTGGTCATCTATCTCCGCCTGACCTACCTCTACCCCAAGCTCAAGCACAGCGTGGACTTCGAGACCCGCAAATGGTGGCGGACGTTTTACCGCCAGCTCGAAAAACACGAACTCATCCACGGCGAAATCTCCACCAAGGCCGCCTACAAGCTGAACGACACCCTGGAAAAACTCCAGCCCGGCGACTGCTACAATTACAAGAGCACCGTGAAGGTCAAGGCCCGCAAGATCATAGACCAGATGAAAAAGGACCAGACATCCTACGACGCCCTCACCCAACACGGATTCAAACAACAAAGAAATATGGGGAAGTATCCTTAAACGGCTTCCGATAGCGGGGGAAAGAGCCGCTGTCGGGTGCTGGCGCACCCGAATCGCTCCAAAGAGTAAGGCAGGGCCTTCGACTCAGTGTTGAGTCGGAGGCTTTTTTATGTGGTCCCATCCCGCGAAGCGGATAGAAAAAGTTTAGGAAAGGACGGGGATGGGGGTCCGGGGGAAGGGGAATCCCTTCTCAAAGGGTTTTCCTTCTCCTTCCCCCGGCCGATCGCTGCTGTCCTCATCCGTAAGGCTCGAAGACTCCCCCAACGGCTGGAGGCCCGGAGGCGAACAAAAAAGGGGCGACGGTCGTGACCGTCGCCCCTTTTTTATTAGTGTCAGGTGCGCCCTATTCCATGGGGGCCGGGTTTTTCATGTCCCAGATGCCGCAGGGGCAGGCGTCGGCGCAGAAGCCGCAGGCGATGCACTTGTCCGGGTCGACCACGCGTTCGAAGCCGCCGTCGGGCAGCTCGTTGCGCTTGATGGCGTTCTGCGGGCAGAGGGTGTCGCAGATGTAGCAGTCGCGGCAGGAGCCGCAGCTGGAGCATTCCGCGCCGCACTGGTTGGCGTCGCTGAACTCGATGACGCGCGGGTCGAAGTACTCGAGCGTCATGCGCGTGTAGTCGATCATGTCGCGGGTATCGCTTTGCGGACGACGGTTGTTGAAGATGTCGTCGATGACCTCGGCGGCGCGTCGGCCGTGGCCGATGGCGTGGGTCAGCAGGCCCGGACGGACGGCGTCGCCGATGGCGAAGACGCGGGAGTCCGTGGTCTGGTAGTCGTCGTTGACGACCACGTGGCCGCGGTCCAAGGCGATATTGTCGGGCAGGAAGTCCACGTCCGGCTGGTCGCCGATGGACATGATGACCGTGTCCGCCTCGAGCAGTTCGCCGGATTGCAGCAGCACGCCCTTGTCGGTGATCTCCTTGGTGAAGCAGGGCCACTTGAAGCGCGCGCCCACGGCCTCGGCCTCCTTGCGTTCCTTGCCGAAGGAGGCGGGTTCCTGGATGTCGATGAGGGTGATGTCCTCGGCACCCACGGAGGCGGCCATGGTGGCCACGTCGCAGCCCACGTTGCCCGCGCCGATGATGACCAGCTTCTTGCCGATCTTGGCGGTTCCGGCCTTGGCGTCCTTGAGGAAGGTCAGGGCCGGGTAGATGCGCTCATGGCCGGGCACCGGGATGATGCGCGGCTTCTGGGCGCCGATGGCCAGGATGACGAAGTCGTATTCCTGCTTGAGTTCCTCGAATTCCTTGGTCTTGAGCTGCTGTTGCAGGTGGACGTGGGGAATAACCTTGGCGGCGCGTTCGACTTCCTTCTCGACGATCTCCTTGGGCACGCGGCTGTAGGGGATGGCCGAGGCGATCTTGCCGCCCAGGGTCTTGGCCATGTCGAAGACCACGGCTTCGTGGCCCTTCATGCGGATCTGCCAGGCCACGGAGATGCCGGCCGGGCCGCCGCCGATGACGGCCACGCGCTTGCCGGACAGGGGCGGCAGGTCGGGGACCTTGGACTTGTGCCCTTCCCTGCCGAGCTTGGTGATGTCCACGGCGGCCATGTTCTGCTGGGTGGAGCGGGTACAGCCCTGCATGCACAGGTTCGGGCAGAGGTAGCCGCAGACCGTGGCCGGGAACGGCGTGTAGGCCAGGGCCAGGTCCACGGCCTCGTCCACCAGCCCGTCGCGGACGAGCTGCCAGCGCTTCTGCACGGGCATGCCCGTGGGACAGCTGGCCTGGCACGGGGCCATGTACTTGCGGTTTTCCCACACGGGCACCTTGCGGCGCAGGTCGCCGTGCACCACGAGCGGGATGGGCGAACGGTCCAGGTTGGTCAGGTCGCCGATGATGCCGCCCTTGCCGAGCTCCGCATCCCAGGTACCGACGCGGAAGTCGTGCATGGCGCGGCGGACCTTGCCCTTCTTCTCGAAGGGGGTCTTGGCCCGGATGAGCTGCCACTCTTCGCGACGGGTCAGCCGCTTGAGCAGGCGGGACCGTTTGATTTTCTGGAGGAACTCTTCGATATTATTGGTCAGCCAGGCCCAGGTCTCGTCGTCGATGGGCTCCATGAGCGCGTCGGCCTGGGAGAAGCCGTCGATGGGGCCGCGCACGAAGATGCGCCCGCCGACCATACCCACGCAGGGGCGGTAGCCGAGCACGTTCCCGGGATTCTGGGCCTCGTGGCCGCAGACCACGGCGGTGCCGCCGGCCATGAACTCGGCGAAATAGTCGCCCACCGAGCCCAGGACCCACAGCTCGGGCGGATCGAAGCGGGGGTTGGTCTTGGTCATGGTCATGCCGCGCGAGCCGATGTTGCCCGCGATGAAGACCTTGCCCTGGGCCATGGCGTTGCACGCGCCGTTGGAGGCGTTGCCGTTGACGATGACCTCCGCGCCCGCGTTGAGCCAGGCCACGTCGTCCGAGGCCGCGCCCATGACCTGGATGGTCGTGCCCGGAAAGCCCTTGGAACCGATGCGCTGGCCGGGAGAGCCGGTGATGGTCACGGAAATGGGCTCTTCCTTGGATATCCAGAGCCTGCCGCCGATGCCGTGCTGGCCCCAGGCGTCGATCTCCAATCGGCGCGCGCCCTGCCGGACCGCAGCCTGGATGCGTTCCTCCAGGATGCGGGATTCAACGCGGACACCGTTCTCGTGTCCGTCTATGCGCTGTATTTTCTTTGCCATTGTGTACTCCGATATGTCCTGAAGCTTCGATTAGATGACGTACTTGATGTCCAGGCGATCCGCCGCGTCCTTGTCCGAGATGCCGAGCGCGTCGGACATGCCGATGGGCAGGGATGTGGATCGGCCGAGCGGTGCGATGACCTTGCGCAGTTCCGTGTCGAAGCTCAGGTAGAAGTCGACCACCCGTTCGGCGACCTTTTCGGGGTCGAGACGGCGGTAGACTCTCGGGTCCTGGGAGGTGATGCCCTTGGGGCAGACGCCGATGTTGCAGACGTTGCAGCGGTCCTTTTCGGAGCCGAGGCAGCCCGCGCCGGCCTGCATGACGTACTTGCCGATCTGGACCATGGAGGCCCCGAGCATGATCAGGGCCGCGGCGTTGGCGGCCAGATTGCCGTGCTTGCCGATGCCGCCGCCCGCGATGAGCGGGATCTCGTTCTGGGCCCCGGCCACGCACAGCGCCTTGTAGCAGTCGCGCAGGTTGGAGGCGATGGGATGGCCCATGTGGTTCATGGACACGTTGTAGGCCGCGCCCGTGCCGCCGTCCTCGCCGTCGATGGCCAGGCCCGCCGCATAGGGGTTGCGGACCAGGTTGTTGAGCACGGCAAGCGAGGTGGAGGACGCCGAGATCTTCGGGTAGACCGGCACGCGGAAGCCCCAGGCCATGGACATGGACTGGATCATCTTGGCCACGGCCTCCTCGATGGAGTACTTGGTCTGATGGGTCGGGGGGCTGGGCAGGGAGACGCCGGCCGGCACGCCGCGAATGGCCGCGATGAGCTTGTTGACCTTGTACCACATGAGCAGGCCGCCGTCGCCGGGCTTGGCGCCCTGGCCGTACTTGATCTCGATGGCGCAAGGGTCTTCCTTCATATCCGGGATGGCGTGGATGATCTCGTCCCAGCCGAAGTAGCCCGAGGCGATCTGCAGGATGACGTACTTGAGGAAGCGGGAGCGCAGCAGGCGCGGCGGACAGCCGCCCTCGCCCGTGCAGATGCGCACCGGCATGTTCATTTCCTCGTTCAGGTAGGCCACGCCCATCTGCAACCCTTCCCACATGTTCGGGGAGAGCGCGCCGAAGGACATGCCGCCGATGACCAGGGGATAGATCTCCCGGACCGGCGGCTTCCAGCCGTTCTCATGGAAACACTTGATCTCGGCCTCGGGCGAGAGCACCCGGCCGAGCAGCGTGCGCACGTCGAACTCGTGGCGGCCCGCGTCGAGCGCCGGGTCGGTGAGCATGGAGATGCGGATGAACTTGATCTGGTCCAGCAGGGACTCGGAATTGTTCCTGCGGCCGCCGCGCGTCCTGGGCTGGCCGCCCCGGTTGTTCTGGAACTGGAGCGTGGTGGAGTCGTACTGGCGGTTCGGCTCGATGGCGTTGTTCGGGCAGACCATGTTGCACATGGCGCAGCCGATGCAGGCGTAGGCCGGGTCGGTCCGCTGGCGAATGCCGTAGAAGGTGGAGAATTCCGTAGTCGGCTTGGCCGACAGCCCCATGGGCGGCTTGACGTCCCGCTTGCGGAACACGCCCAGTTCAATGGCGTTGACCGGACAGACGGAGGTACACCGGCCGCACTTGGTGCAGGTGTTGATGTCCCACTTGATCTGCCAGGGCAGGTCCTTGCGGCTTAAAGTTGCTGGCGTAATGGGTCTTTCTGCGAGCATTGGAGAACCTCCCGGCAATCGGGTCCGACGATCGCCGTGTCGAGATGCATGGGTTGAAAATCCTTGGTCCGGTCACGTTCGGGGATGGCGGCGTTGAGCCCGCAAATCTCGGAGGAGAATCCGTAGATGCCGAGCTCGGGATTGCCGCCGACCACGCCGGGACGGAACTTCTTGCGGTCCTGGGCCATGAACATGGAGCCGTCGGGCAAACAGCCGATGACGCAGTTGGGGCCGTCGATGATCAGCTTGCGGCAGGCGCGCTTGAGGTCGGACAGGAATTCCCGGTCCGGGTGGTCGCGCATCTCGTCGTCGTTCATGGGCGTGATGATGTGCTTGTAAGAGCTGATGTCCAGGCCCAGCCGCTTGGTGGTGTAATGGGCGATGTGCGTAAACACCTCGGAATCGGACTGGTAGCCCTGGTAGCCGGTGACTCCGCGCGACATAAGGTATTCGCGGATGGGCACGAAGGCGGTGTTCTCGCCGTTGGTCATGGTCGAGATGCCCTCGATGAAGAACGGATGGCAGGCGTACAGGTTGATGGCGTAGTTGGTGTTCTGCCTGCCCTGGGCCAGAATGTGGCGGGCGTAGAGTTCCTCGCGGTCGAGCTTGAGGTACTCGGCGATGGCCATGGGGTCGCCCACTTCCTTTATCATGATGGTGTCGGGCCAGAACGAGAAGACCATGATGTCGCCATCGACCTCGCCCATGGCCCGGAGGTCCAGACGCATCTGGACCAGATTGCGGTCCGTCTGCTCCCGGGTCATGCCCTTCCACTCGTCGGGAATCCGGAAGGCGATGGAGGCGTAGGTACCCCGCTTGGGCGTCCCGACCGGAGGCTCGACGTCCGGCTTGAACGTCGCCGAATACTTGGACTGGAATCCGTTCTTCGTCATGTATTCGGACATCCGTGCCAGCCCCGCATCGGTGAAGATGCCGGACAGTATGGGATATTCCTTGAGTTCCTCCCACGGTCCTCCCAGACCGCTTAGGAACAGTCCCACGCCGGAGCCGTCGTGCCCTTCCTTCATGACGTTGAGGGCATCGATGGCGCGCATGGGTGACACCGGGTCACGGCTTGTAAGCGCAAACAAACGGCACATGGTCTCGATTCACTCCGCAGTTAAAAGTCCATCGCCCCGCCGCGAACAAACGACGGCACGCATGCAGACACCGGACAAAAAATCCAATGATTCCAAAAAATCTCAGCAGCGAGGGAGCGCATCCGGCAGGGGCAAAAAAGCCTGCGATGCGACCGGCAAAACGATCGCGGCAGGCTCTTCGGCTCAGGCGTTTCACAATAATGCAACTTCCAAGGAGCTGTTCACCGTTGCATTGCATAAGGAGTCTATACAAATCCCGGAAGGAAAACCTAAATCAAAACGGGGGAACGTGCAACTGTAACATATTAATAACTTTTGTCAAATTTGTAAATCACCAGGATAAGGGACGACAAGAGACCCCCTAGCCCCCAAGAATGACAGGAGAATTAAATTCTCACCATCTTGGAACTTTGGTTAAAATAAGGCTACGAAATGGTGGAATCAGGGATGTCAGGCAGCGAAAATATCGGTTTTGATCGCCAATCGTGACGCGGCTGCCAGAAAATCGGCCGGGGAAACCCCATACTGGCGGCAATACTTCTCGATTCTGGCCAGAAGATGAACATGCATGACCATTTCGAACTCCTCGAAGTCGCTTCCATCCCCTTGAACGGAGATATTGATCGCTTTCTTCCCCTCGTTTTCGGGTTGGGCGAGCAAAACCTTCTTCTTCGAGGGCTCAGGGAGGAGTTCGCCGCTCTGAATGCGGTCCTCCAGGTACATGGTCAGGGCTTCGTGGGCGTTGTCCACGGCCTCGTCCAGGTCCTCGCCAAAGCTGGTGCATTCCGGGAAATCCGGAAAGGTCACGGACAGGCCGTGCTTCTCCTGCTCGAAAAACGCCACATACTGCATTTGCCGCCTCCTTGGCTGCCGGATCTCGGTGAAAAGGCCTATTGGGGGGTGTTCGACCGGGCCCCGAGGACCCGCTTGCTCAGGAGCATGTAGACCTCGGCCCCCTCCTGCAGATGCCCGGCCAGGGTCTCGGCCTCCTCGCCCGCGCCGCAGAACAGGTCCATGCGCGTGCCCTGGATGGCCCCGCCCGTGTCCTGGGCCAGAACCAGGGAGAAGAACGGGTCGGCCTTGCCGGTGTCGTAGTCCATGAGCGCGGTCTTGAGGGCCACCACGCTGCCCAGCGGGATCATGGACCGGTCCACGGCCACGCTGACGCGCGGGGTCAGGATGGAATTGATCGAGCCGAAGGGCCCCTCGTCCGCCAGCCGGAAGAAGACGTAGCTCGGATTGCGGAAGAGGATGTCCTCGGCCACGCCCGGATGCGCATTCAGGAACTGCCGGATGCGCTGCATGCTCATCTCTTCCTTGGGTATATATCCCTCGTCGATGAGCACCTTGCCGATGGATACGTACTGGCGGCCGTTCTTGCCGCCGTAGAGGATGTGCTTGAAGCTGCCGTCGGGCAGGTCCAGACGGCCCGAGCCCTGGACCTGGAGAAAGAAGACGTCCACCGGGTCGGCGGCCCAGGCGATCTCGTCGCCCGCCCCTTCCAGGGCCCCCAGCCCATCGATGGCCGCGCGGTCGAAATACGGCTCCGCCTTGCCCTCTTCCACGCGGTATATGAGCTTCTGACCTGCCCAGCGCGGATGGAAGTCGCCCAGGTCCATGACCTTGAGGTCGCCGGGCACGCCGTAGAGCGGGTACTTGAAGGTCGCGTCCGGGGTGAGGGAGGCCTTGAGCCACGGCTCGTAGTAACCGGTCAGCAGGGTCCCCGGCTCAAGCTTGAGCCAGGTGAACCGCTGGGCCAGCAGGGACGGGTCGTGGTCCAGCAGAGCAAGGGTGGAGGCGAGTTCGGCCACGGAATCCTTCAACTGCCCCCAGGTCAGGCGCAGGCCGGGCCGGTTCACGCAGACCGCGTCCTGCGGCCGGGTCCGGATGTAGTTCAGGCTGGCCTCGATGCCGGGGCGCAGGTCCTGCCAGGAGCACAGGTTCTGGGGCTTGAGGGAAAGGGACCGGGCCAACTCTTCGGCCGTTTTCTCCCCCACGGGCGCGTAGGTCGGGACCATAGGGGCGGGGGGCGCCGGCGGGGGCGTGGGCCCCGGGGTCGGCGCGGGGGCCTTGGGGGCGCAACCGGCTGCGAGAAGGAGAAACAGGATGATGGAGCCGAACAGGGAATTCCTTAAAGTCATTGAACCGCCTCTTCGTCGTCGGCCAGGTCGTCGGCGTATTCCTCAAGATAGATCTGCAGCATGACCATGACGAAACTCAGGATCAGCGGGCCGTAAAAGATGCCCAGCATGCCGAAGGAATAGATGCCGCCGAGGATGGCGATGAAGATGTAGAAGGTGGAAACGCGCGAAGCCTCGCGCATGAAGATGGGCCGCAGAATGGTGTCGATGCCGACCACGAAGATGCCGCACCACAGGGCCAGGAAGATGGCCATCTTCCACTGTCCGGACAGGAACAGGTAGACCACGGCGGGCACCCAGACCAGGCCGGTGCCGAGCACGGGAATGAGCGAGGACAGGGCCATCATGCCGCCCCAGAAGAAGGCGGGGATGCCGGCCACGGCCAGCCCGACGCCGCCAGCGAAGCCCTGGAGCACGGCCACCAGCAGGCAGCCCATGAGCACGCCCCTGGCGACCCGCTTCAGGCTGTCGATGATGTAGTCCTCCTGCTTGGGGCGAAGCGGTGAAAGCCGTTTGATGTAGGCGACCATCTTGGTGCCGTCGCGCATGAAGTAGAAGAGGACGAAGACCATGAGCAGGAAGTGCATGACCAGCTTGGCCCCGTCCCTTGCCAGGGAGGTGCCGAAGGACAGCATGTTCTGGGCGAACTCCCTGGAATATTGGAGCACGCCCGCCTGGACCTGGACCTCGTCGATGCGCAGGAACGGCAGCTGTTCGTGGATCATGGCCGTGTACTTGTCCAGCGCCTCCAGGCTGAGGAAGGACTTGTAGGTCCCCTGGGCGATCCAGGCGTTCAGGGAGACCAGGGACTCCACGCCCTGGCTGATCAGGGCCATGAACAGGAAGGCCAGGGGCAGGACCAGGGCGAAGACGATGATCCCCACGGTCATGGCCGAGGCCCAGGTGCGCCGTCCCTTGCACAGCTTCAGGGCCCAGTTGAAGACCGGGGTGAACAAGACCGCCAGCACGGTGGAGAAGATCAGGGTGTGCATGAAGGGCTCGACCAGCGAGAATCCCAGGTACAGGGAAAACAGCAGGAGGAGGATCAGAAACACCTTGTAGATGCCGCCGCCGTTGAGGGGCGTCGGTCCGTTGAAATCGCTCATACTCGTTCAAGCTCCGTGGAAGGGAACAGCAGGGCTGGAGTTATTCCTTCTTCAGGGTTGATTGTATGATTGCGGCGACGGTGTCAACGTCAACCGGCTTGGAAACGTAGTCGTCCATTCCCGCGTGGATGCAGCGCTGCTCGTCGCCCCACATGGCCCGCGCGGTCAGGGCCACGATGGGCACGGCCGGGTCCAGGCAGCCGGTTGCGGGGTCGCGGATGCATCGGGTGGCCTCGATGCCGTCCATCTCCGGCATCTCCACATCCATGAGCACGAGATCGAAGGGATTTTCCTTCAGCGCGGCCACGGCTTGGGTGCCGGTTTCGGCCAGGGTGACCGCGCACCCCATCTTTTCGAGCAGGCGGACGAGATAGCGCTGGTTGACCAGGTCGTCCTCGGCCACCAGGACCCGGACGCCCTTGAGGGGCGACCCTTCCCCGAGGACCGAGGCGGACGGGGACGACGCCTCGTAGGGGCTGTACTCCAACGGCACGGAGACGGAAAAGACGCTGCCCCTGCCCTCTTCGCTCGAACAGCGCAGGCAGCCGCCCAGGAACTCCACCAGCCTGCCGGCGATGGCCAGGCCCAGGCCGAGGCCGCCCGAGGTGTGGTAGAGGTGGTCCTCGCCCTGCCGGAAACTCTCGAATATTTGGGCCAGCTTTTCGCGGGGAATGCCCACTCCGCTGTCCCGAACAAGGACCTGCACGGCCAGCCCGTTTTCGCCCTTCATGGCGCAGTCGCCCGCCCCGGCCAGGGAGACGTCCACCATGACCAGGCCCGACGGGGTGAACTTGACGCCGTTGCTGATGAGGTTGCCGATCACCTGGCGCAGCTTGGCCGGGTCCCCCCGGACCCAGTCGGGTATTTTCGGGTCGATGGAATACTCCAGGCTCACGCCCTTGGCCGCGGCCGGACGCCGGTGCTGCGAGAGGATGCCGGTGATCATGTCCTCTAGGCGGAAGTCCATCACCCGTGCGGTCAGGGAGCTGGTCTCGAGCTTGGAGTAGTCGATGATCTGGTTGAGCACCGACAGCAGCGACATGGAGGATTCCTTGATCAACCGGACGCTCTCGCGGTACGGCTCTCCCAGGTCGGACATGAACAGCAGCTCGGTCATGCCGAGCACGCCGGTCATGGGAGTGCGCAGCTCGTGACTGACCGTGGCCAGGAACGAGGCCTTGGCCCGGCTGGCGGCCTCGGCGGCCAGCTTGGCCTTGCGCAGCTCGCGCTCCATCTGATGCTTGTACAGCCCCACCTCAATGGCCGAGCGCAGTTCGAGGTGGTCGACGGGCTTGACCAGATACCCGAAGGGACCGGTCACCTTGGCCCAGTGCAGGGTCTCCTCGTCCACCACCGCAGTCAGATATATGACGGGAATGTCGAACCGGTTGCGCAGCTCGCCCGCGGCCTCGAGTCCGTCCATCTCCCCTTCGAGCTGAATGTCCATGAGCACGATGTCCGGGGCCAGCCTGTCGGCCAGGACGAGCGCCTCCTCGCCGCTGCCGGTCATGCCTATCACGCCGTATCCGGCCCGCTCCAGGGCCAGTTTGATGTCTAGTTGCGCAATGGCGTTGTCTTCAACGACCAATATCTTGTTGGTGGGCATGTTTTTTCTCCATTGGAGGACCGCTACAGATACATTTTGATCTCTGCGCGTACCTTAGCGCCAACCGTACCACATAAAAATGATAAATATAATTTCCGGAACGTCTTCTTTCCTTTTTTTCGGCGCGACCGAACAGCCTGCCATTTGCCGGGATATTTTTCCGCAAATTTACGATACTTGTTCTGCCATTTTTAAAAAATCACGCAACATATTCAGCAAAATGAGGAAATCGGGCAATCGGCGGCATCTGAGAACTCCCTTGAAATTTCCGGGTATTGAGGCTATGCATGACTGTCGTTCTGTGAACAAAATCGTTCAATACGGAAACGACGGAGAGGAACCCATGCCCCGAGGCCGTGTACCCGGACGGAACCAGGGCAACGGATGGATACCAACCAACCTAATGTTTCATTGGAGGAAAGGATGAAACGCATCATTACTCTTGTGGCCGTGCTGTCTCTGCTTCTGTGCGCCGCCATGTCCGCTCAGGCCGCCGACATCGAACTCGCCAAATCTTCCACTCTGGAGAAGATCGTCCAGAGGGGCACCCTGCGCGTGGGCCTCGAGGCCGGCTACATGCCCTTCGAGATGACCGACAAAAAAGGCACCATCGTCGGCTTCGACGTCGACATGGTCAAGGAAATGGCCAAGGCCATGGGCGTCAAGCTCGAGCTCGTCAACACCGCCTGGGATGGCATCATCCCCGGCCTGCTCTCCGACAAGTACGACCTCATCGCCTCCGGCATGACCATCAACCAGGAGCGCAACCTGAAGGTCAACTTCGCCAATCCCTACATCATCGTCGGCCAGACCGCTCTGATCGCCGCCAAAGACGCGGACAAGATCACCTCTTGGAAGCAGTTGAATCAGCCGGGCATCATCATCACCTCAAAGCTCGGCACCACCGGCGAGCAGGCCGCCAAGCGCCTCTTCCCCAAGGCCACCTACAAGTCCTTCGAGATGGAAGACCAGGCCATGCTGGAGACCCTGAACGGCAAGGCCGACGCCACCGTCTATGACCTGCCCATGACCTCCATCTTCTTCTCCCAGCGCGGCAAGGCCGCCGGTATGAAGTTCCTGGACGAGCCCTTCACCTACGAGCCGCTCGGCTGGGCCATCAACAAGGGTGACCCGGACTTCCTGAACTGGCTGAACAACTTCATCGTCCAGATCAAGAACGACGGCCGTTACGAACGAATCTACAACAAGTGGTTCGGCTCCAACGACTGGTACAACGACATCCAGTAACCACTGAACGATCATCCGGGGGTCGCGCCAAGCGGCCCCCGGTTTTTTGCGCACCAATCCCATCGAGTGAATAATGACCGATACTGAAAAAATCGCGCCCCGCAAGGAGCTCGACAAGAATTTGCTTTGGAAAGGCCTGTACGTCGCCGCGCTGATCATCGTCTGCGGCGGCATGTACTGGGCCACCACGCAGACGAACTACATCTGGCGATGGAACCGGATTCCCCAATATTTCTACTACGTCGACACCGTCAAGGTAAGCGCCGAAATCGAGGGCGAAGTCACCTCCATCACCAAGAAAGGCGACGACACCGTGGTCATCGTCAAAGGTGACGGCGATTCGGAATTCTACACCATTCCCGGCTCGGACGTCCTCGTCAGCGAAGGCGACTCCCTGTATATGGGAGACGCCATCGGGGAATACCAGCTGGGCAAGATGGGCATGCTCATGAAGGGCCTGCTGATCACCATAGAAGTCAGCTTCGTGGCGATCATTCTCGGCATCCTGCTGGGCCTGTTCACCGGCCTGGCCCGCGTCTCGCAAAATCCGTTTCTCAAATGGTCCGCCATAACCTACATCGAACTGATCCGCGGCACCCCGCTGCTGGTCCAGATCATCATGTGGTACTTCGTGCTCGGAACCATCATCAACAATCTGTTGGCCCTGGCCGGGCTGCCGCAGGTCCCCTCGCTGTGGTTCGGCGTCATGTCCCTGGCCATCTTCGCCGGGGCCTATGTGGCGGAAATTGTCCGTGCGGGCATCCAGTCCATCCACAGAGGGCAGATGGAGGCGGCCCGGTCCCTGGGCATGACCAAGAGCAAGGCCATGGTCAAGATCATCCTGCCCCAGGCCTTCAAGCGCATCCTGCCGCCCCTGGCGGGCCAGTTCATCAGCCTGATCAAGGACTCCTCGCTGCTCGGCGTCATCGCCATCCCCGAATTGACGAAGGCCACCCGCGAGGCGGTCACCACCAGCCTGATGCCGTATGAACTCTGGTTCGTCTGCGCCATCATGTACCTGGTCATCACCTTCACTCTGTCCATGTTCGTTCAATACCTCGAAAGAAGGACGGCGGAGGCATAACCATGATAGACGTCAAAAACGTATACAAGACCTTCTTCGTCCCGCACGAGGTCCAGGCCCTGCACGATGTGTCCTACCACATCAACCCCGGCGAGGTGGTCGTCGTCATCGGCCCGTCCGGGTCCGGCAAGTCCACCTTCCTGCGCTGCCTGAACCGGCTCGAGCATGCCAACTCCGGGCACATCATGATCGACGGCGTGGACGTCCTCGACCCCAAGACCAACATCAACAAGGTCCGCATGGAAGTGGGCATGGTCTTCCAGTCCTTCAACCTCTTCCCGCACCTGACCGTGCTGGAGAACGTCACCGTGGGCCAGATCTCGGTCCGCAAGCGCGGCAAGAAGGAATCCATCGAGACGGCCATGACCCTGCTCAACAAGGTTGGCATCCACGCCAAGGCCGAGAACTACCCGGCCCAGCTGTCCGGCGGCCAGATGCAGCGCGTGGCCATCGCCCGCGCCCTGGCCATGAACCCCAAGGTCATGCTCTTCGACGAGCCGACCTCGGCGCTCGACCCGGAAATGGTCGGCGAGGTCCTGGACGTCATGAAGACCCTGGCCCGGGAAGGCATGACCATGGTCGTGGTCACCCACGAGATGGGCTTCGCCCGCGAAGTGGCCGACCAGGTCGTCTTCATGGACGAGGGCAAGATCGTCGAAGTGGGCACCCCGGAACACTTCTTCACCAACCCCCAGAACGACCGCACCAAACTGTTCCTCAGCCAGATCCTGTAGGCAAAGCCCGCTCAAAGGGCAAAAAAGGGGGCTGCGCATTGCTGCGCAGCCCCCTTTGTCATGGCAAACGGCACGGAGCCGGGTCTAAGCGAAATTGTCAACAAGGCAACGCCCGCTGACCCGGCCGTCCCGAAGGTCGTCGAGGGCCTGGTTGATATCGTCCAGGGCGTAGGTCTTGGTGAAGTAGCTTTCCAGATCCAGGACGCCCTGCTCGTACAGCTTGATGTACCTGGGAATGTCCTTGGCCGGCTCGCATTCGCCGCCGTGGGACCCGATGATGCTCTTCCCAAAATGGAGCGGAAGCGTGGGGATCGAAAGCTCGTCGCCCGCCTTGGGGACGCCGACCAGCACAAGCCGCCCGTCCCTGGAGAGCAGCGAATACGCCTGCGCCATGACCTTGGTGTTGCCGGTGTTGTCGATGCAGACGTCGGCCGCGCCGCAGATGTCGGCCACAGCTTGGGCGACGTCGTCGCGCGTGGCGTTCAGGCAATGGGTGGCGCCGAGTTCCCTAGCGAGTTCGAGCCGGTTGTCGAACAGGTCCACGGCGATGATCGGCCACGCGGAGCACAGCTTGGCACCCTGGATCACGTTCAGGCCGATGCCGCCGGCTCCGAAGACGACGACCGCCTCGCCCGGAGCGATCCGGGCGTTGTTGACGACCACGCCCATGCCGGTCGTCAGGGCGCACCCGAACAGGGGCGCGAGCTTGAGATCGAAGGTCTTGGGGATGGCGGTGACCCGGTTCTCCGAGACGATGGCGTATTGGTTGAACGTCGTCACCCAGCCCGCGTTGAGCGGCTTGCCGCGCCATGTGTATTTGGGCGGCTCTCCGGTCTCCCCCGCCCCCGGCCGCCAGTGCAGGACCACGTGGTCGTCCGCCTTGACGTGCTTCACGCCGGGGCCGCACTGGAGCACCTTGCCCGAGGCTTCGTGGCCCAGCAGGTGGGGCAGGAACTTATCCGGCCCCTTCACGGCCCGGATCTCGCCGAGCTGCGAGCCGCAAATGCCGGTGTACCTGACCTCGACCAGGACCTGGCCGTGCCGCAGGGTCTCCGGGAGCTCGACCTCGTCGATGATAAGCGGCGCGTTCGACTGCTCCAGAATGGCAGCCTTCATGGTGCGCTGTTCTATTTCATACATGATTCGTCAAAATCCTTTCTACGGGTATCGTTCTTCACGCGCCGACTGCTGGAGCATCGTCTTGAATTCCTTGGTGGAACCGAGCCTTCTTCTCGTGTTCCTGCGCCACACGTCGACTTCCTCGACGGTCAGGGCCTGCATCCGGGCGATGGTCGCGATCTTCTCCGGCGAGGAGAAATTGATCCGGTCCCATTCGTAGGCGCGCAGGATCTGCAGATCGCGGCTGGACCACTCGTCGGTCTCGACAACGCCTTCGGTGTACCCGGTCTGGTCGTCCATGGAACTGACGAAGCCGTGCTCCAGGCAGATCTCCATAAGCCTCGTTTTCGGAAGCGGCGTGGCTATATGGAAGTTAACTAGGTCGAGATTCAGGCTGTCCGCGTAGGCGATGGTCTTGCGGATGTTATCCCAGGTCTCGCCGGGGAACCCGATGACGAAGTTCGAAATAACCTCTATCCCGATGGACTGGGCATAGGCGACCATGCGCCGCGCCTGCTCCAGGTCCACAGGCTTGAGAATGATGTCCCGCAGGGTGGACTCTACGCCGCTCTCGATGCTCAGCGTAATCTGATAGCAACCGGTCTCCTTCATCAGGTCCAGGAGGGCCTCATCCAGGGCGAACACCGCGACATTGACGCATTTCCAGGTCATGCCGAGGCCCAGGTCCCTGATGCCCCGCATGATCTGCTCGGCGCGATCGCGCCTGTGCAAGAAATGGTCGTCAAGGAAGATGACTTCCTTGATGCCGTATTTTTCGTTCATCCACTTCACTTCCTCCATGACATTCTCGGCGGAACGCAGGCGCACCTTGCTGCCGCTGATAGTCCGGCCCGCGCAAAAAATGCACTTGAAGGGACAACCGCGGGAGGTGATCGTCACGCCGTAGGGATACTGCCGGGCGATCAGGCCCTGGGCGAACTTGATCGGCTTGGCGCCGTACGCCGCGACATCGAGATCGCCGTAGTCCGGGAGCGGGAAGCGGTCGAGGTCCTGGATAAACCTGAGGGGCTCATGAATCTCTACCCTGCCGTCCTTGCGGAAGGCGAAGCCGTCATGGGGCAACGGTTCCCCGGTCTTGAGGTGGTCGATCAGGGTGGCCATCCGCTCCTCGCCTTCGCCGAGGAGGCAATAGTCGACATCGGGGTCTTCCATGGCCAGATGCGGCTGAATGGTCGGGTATACGCCGCCCAGAATGATCCGGGCTTCGGGAAGCGCCTGCCTGACGATCTTCACATGATGGTGAATTTCCTTGTTATACTCCGTGGAAAAGGACGTAATGCCCACGTAAGTCGGATTCAACTCACGCAGTTTGGCCGTCATGACCTGCTCGTTGTCGGCAGAATCATTGAAATCAATGATGGTTACATCGAGCATTTCCCCCAGGATCGCCTTCAGCAAGGCGAGATTGTAGGGAGGCAAAGGCCATGATCGCTTGCCCAAGATAGCGTAATTGGGCTGCATGAGCAGTAAAGATTCCATATTTATCCCCGAGAGCTATGCAGTTTCAGCGATGAACCACCAGTAGTCGCCCTTGTAGCCGACCTCGTCGAACAGGGCGATCCAGTCGTTGACATGCATGTACGTCAACGCCGTGAGGTTCCACTTCAGGAGCTGCTCATGTTCCCTGTCGTTGCGCCACGCGTCCATGGTCACGAAGGCGTCCTTCCGGGTCACTCGCTGGATCTCCTGCAGGGCCTGCTTGCACTCTTCGAGGGGCAGGTTGTGGACGGTGTTGATGCAGATGACGAGGTCAAAGGAATTGTCTTCGTACGGCAGTTCCTTGGCGTTCCCGATGTCGATGAACTCCCGCATGTCATCCAGGGCGTGCTCCTTGCCGTACTCGGAGATGTCCAACCCCTGGATGGTTATTTCGGGCATGAGTTCCTTGAAGTCGTGCATCATGAAACCCTTGGCGCAGCCCACGTCGAGCACCTTGGCGTCCGGCTTCAGATTGTAGTGATCCCGGAAGCGCTTAACGGTGTCCTGCCAGAACCGGGGATGGTAGTTGTACCCGCCGTAACCGGTCAGGCGCTCGCCGTCGTAGTATTCGAAACCGAACTTGCGGGCGGTGGCCCGATGCTCTTCGGTGATCAACTGCCCGCGTTCCTCGATGGGACGCTTCGACTTGGGGTACTTGTCCAGCAAATTTATTTCAGCCACGTCAGCCTCCAGTGGTCTATGACTCGCGGCTCGAGTCCAAAGGTTCAATGATAAGATTTTCCAAAAATTCTTCTCGATCGAGCAGCGGCTCCTGGTCTTCCAGGGCGCGGCCGAACTTGAGCTGCGGGACGACCCGGCACGCCGAGGGGACCTTCACGCGGCAGAAACAGGGCCCGGACGCCTTGAGAAAATCGGTCAGAATTTCGGTCACCCGGGCGTTGCTGTCCAGGTCGAACACGGTAAAACCGTAGACGTCCGCCAGCTTGCAGAAATCCGGGAACGCCAGCCCCTGATCGACGTTGGCCGCGTAATAGCGGGCATCCATCCACTGCTCCTGGGTCTGCTGGATCATGCCGTATCCCTGGTTGTCGAACAGCAGGACCTTGACCGGCAGCTTGTGGCGGGCGCAGGTGGCCAGCTCCTGAATGTTCATCTGGAGCCCCCCGTCGCCGGAGACGCAGATGCTGGTCTTTCCGGAGGCGAACGCGCCGCCTATGGCGGCGGGCAGGGCATAGCCCATGGGCGTGAAGTTGAACGCGCTGAAGACCCGTTGCGACCCATGGGGGCGGAACGTGGACATCATCCAGGCCAAGCTGCACCCGGTGTCGGCGAAGAGCAGTTCGGAGCCGTCGGTCAGGTCCGACAGGATGTCGAACACGCAGTACGGCGAGGGGTAGGCGCGCTCCTTTTCAGAATCCGGGCAGATGGGGTATTTCCTTTTCCACCCTTCCACGTACCCGAGCCAGGGCGCAATCGCGGCCGTGCCGGGCCCAGGTTCGCCTTCGAGACGGTTCAGCAGCCCTTTGATAAAGGCCTTGGCATCCATGGCGATGCCGATATCCAGGCTGCGCCCGTTGACCTTGAACTTGTCCAGTTCGGTGGCGTCCACGTCGACCATGACCAGATGGGCCCCGCGGGCAAAGTCCTTGGGCGTGCCCGTATGGTGCGTGTCCAGGCGGCTGCCGATAGATAACACGAAATCCGCATTCTGGACCGCCAGGTTGCCGGCTCGGCAGCCATGGGTGCCGAAGGTCCCGGCATAGGACGGCATGTCATGCGGGAGCAGGTCGATGACCGCCCAGGAAAGCACGTACGGGATACCGAGGCGCTCGACCAGCCTCCTGACGCTCTCCTCGGCCCGGGCGCAACGAACGCCCCACCCCAGGATCAGGACCGGGCGCTTGGCTTCCCGCAGCCGGACCGCGACCTGGTCGACCAGGGCGTCGGTCGAAGCTGCGGCGGCCCCTCCGGCCTCTCCTCCCGCATCCGCCGAGAGCTCGGCGGGGTCGAAACTGCGCAGGGCTTCCGGGTCCCCGATATCCTCGCGCTGCAGGTTGTCCGGCACATCCACCAGGACAGGGCCGGGACGGCCGGAAAGAGCGATGTAGACCGCCTTTTCCAGCTCGTAACGGATGTCCATCTTGTCTTCAATCAGGACGGAATACTTGGTCACCGGAGTGAACATGTCCACCGTGTCGGCTTCCTGGAAACCCAGCTGCCGCACCCCGGTGTCCCGCCGCAGGCGGAAGGTCGAGACCTGGCCGGTGATGTACAGGACCGGGACGGAGTCGTAGAAGGCGCAGGCCGTGCCGGTGAGCATGTTGGTCGCCCCCGGACCGCTGGTCCCGATGGCCACCCCCATGCCGGAGGCGCGGGCATAGCCGTCGGCCATCATGGCCGCGCCCTGCTCATGCTGGGCGCAGACGTAGTCCACGCCGTCCTGATGGGCGATGGAGTCGATCAGATGGATCGCGGCCCCGCCCGTGACGACGAAGGCGTGCCGGACATCCAACTTCTGAATGAACGCGGCTATGTAGTCCGAAAGCTTCATGGCGTGCTCCCCGGTCGGTTCACACCCTACCAGGGCATGGCGTCTTTCACGGAAACGAACAGGGATCCTTCCTTGTACCCTGCGGGCATGTCCTCGGCGCTCCTGACCCGCTGCCAGTTCAGCTTCTCGGCGAAGAGGTTCACGCCGAGCTTGGACATGTGCTCGAAGACGATGGCCCCGTTTTCCGCGTTTTCGATCTCGACAAAGGCGTCGGTCCCCTCCCAGATGTCCCGGTCCGTGGCGGTCAGGATGGTGGGCTCGTGCCCTTCGACGTCCATCTTCACCAGGTCCGCCCATTTCAGGTGCGGGTTGGCCGCTTCGATCTTGACCGGGAAATAGTCCAGTTCGCCATAGGGATTCGCCTTGGCGCCCTTGATGTGGCTGCCGGTGGTGTTCCCCTTGACCCGGCAGAACTCGGTCTCGCCGTCGCTGTCGGACATGGCCGCGGCGTGGGGCTCGACGTTCGAGCAGCCGTTGGCCTTGAGGTTGCGCTGCAACAGCTCGAAGTGGACGGGATCGGGCTCGAAGCACCGCACGGTGTAGCCCATGAGGGACAGCAGGGTCGAATGCAGGCCGATGTTCGCCCCCACGTCCAGGACGTTCTTGTACCGGCCCCGGTTCTTCCGGTAGAAGCTGAAGATGATCAGCTCATCCAGGTCGAAGAGGTTGCGGGAATCGATGCTGCCCATGCTGAAAAAGGGGAAATCCAGCTCGCCGATATCACCGAACTGGACCGGGCGCGGGGCATCTTCGCCGAACAGCCGTTCCACTTCGGCCCTGGCAGCCCGCTTGAGTTCCTGATGCACGGCCCCCATGGGGGAATGATGCGACGAAATGAGCGGCAATACATCAAACAACTCATTCAAGAAAAGAGACGACTCCATAAGAAACCTCAATCATTTTTTAGCGGTCGCCAGGCATTCCCGTGACGACGAAGTTTATACATGTTCGATTCGTTGCGCAGCGCTTCGGCCAGTTCGGCGGAGCCGAAGGCATCGTGCGCGGTGCTGAAATTCCGTCCTCCGACAACCTCCCGCGGTTGCGAAATCACCCAGTCGCAGGAGTCGATCACCTTTTCCATGGGAACGAAGTCGCCGCTCTTCAGCTTGGACTTGACCATCTCGTAATTGTGCCCCGCGGCCTGTGCTCCGGCCTGAAGGGTCTCCTCGTGAATTCTGGTCTTGACCCAGCCGGGGCCCACGATGGAGAACCGCGTGTCCGAAACCTCGGCGTCGAGCAGCTCGCACATCTTGATGCAGGCGACCTTGGAAATGGTGTAGGCGCTGTAGTTGACCACGGCGTTGTTCGTCCCGCCGCCCGCGAAAAAGAGTACGCACGGCCCAAGCTCCGCGTCCCCGCTCCGCGTGGGGAGCAGGCGGTGCACCAGGCGCCATTGGTTCACGAAATTGACGTCGAGGGAACGGGCCCACTCGTCCGGGTCCGTGTCCAGGAAAGGCCCCACGGGTTCGGTGGTGCCGGGCGCGAGAACGAGCACGTCCCAGCTGGCGGCCGCTTTGCCGATTTGCCCTGCCGCTTCGTCCACGGACCCCGCGTCGGCTATGTCCAAGGGGAAAAAGGCCGCTCCAGCCGCCTCCAGTTCGGAGACGGTGTCCGAAGCGGTCCGGTAGGTCCCGAAGACCTCGTGCCCCTGGCCGCGCCAGTGGCGGCAGAGGGCGGAGCCGATGCCGCTGGAGGCCGAGATGACGACTATTCGCATGCCATGCACCTAGAAGGGACCGGAAAAGCTCATGTCGGGCACGTCGTGCGGCACCTTGCCCGAGTACTTGAGCATCGAGGCGTCCACCTCCATGCCCAGCATCTTGCACGCTTCGTAGACGATATGGCGCGCGCCCGGGAAATAGTCTTCCGCCAGCGACGGGGCCGTGGGCAGCGGATGGTCCGCGTAGGTCAGCCGGACGGGCGCGTCCTTGAGGGACGAAAGCCGCTGCTCCGCGACCACGGCGATGATCTCACCGGCCATGCCGCAGCGCTTCCACGCCGGGTCGGCCACGATCAGGCGGCCGGTCTTGCGGACGGATTCGAGGATCGTGTCCGTGTCCAAGGGACGCAGGGAGCGGACATCGACGACCTCCGCGCTGATCCCCATTTCCCGGAGCGTCTCCGCCGCCTGCAGCGCCTCGTAGGTCATGTGCGAAAGGGAGACCACGGTCACGTCCGCGCCCTTACGGACCACGCGGGCCTTGTCCAGGGGGACGGCGTACATCTCCTCGGGGACGTGGCTCTTGATGTTGTAGTTCCACCTATGCTCAAGGATGACCACGGGGTTATCGTCCCGGACGGCGGAAATCAGCATGCCCTTGGCGTCATAGGGGGTAAACGGGGCGACCACCTTGAGCCCGGGGATGTGGGCGAACCAGGACGCCAAGTTCTGCGAGTGTTGCGGGCCCTGGCCCCAGCCGCGCCCGATGATGATGCGGATGACCAGCGGGGCCTTTATCTTCTCGTCGAACATGTAGTGCCACTTGGCGGCATGGTTGACGATCTGATCCATGGCCAGGAGCATGAAGTCCAGCCGCTGGTGGGTCATGATCGGGCGCATGCCGGAAATGGCCGCGCCCAGGGCGATGCCGGTCATGCCGTTCTCGGCAATGGGCATGTCCATGACGCGGTCTTCGCCGTACTTCTCCTGAAGCCCCACCGTGGTGCCGAAAATGCCCCCGGGATCGGGCACGCCGAGTCCCATGAGGAAGACGGAGGAATCGTCCTGCAAGCACTGGTCGGTGCCTTCCAGGATAGCCTGCGCGTAGCTGATAATGCGTTCTTCGGTCATAACTCCATCTCCCTACGCGTACTCGCCGCTTCCGGCCAGCCCGGCGTCGGGAGCCGGGGCCGTTTTGGCAAAGGCGAACGCTTCGTCCACCTGAGACAGGATGCCCTCCCGCATCTGCGCGATCTCGTCGGCCCCCAGCAGGTTCTCCCTGGTGAGGAAGCCGGTGAACGTCGCGATCGGGCATTTCTCCTTCCACTGCTCGAAGTCCTCGACCGAGCGGCAGACGAGATGGTGGTCGTCGTTGGGGCCGCAGTGCTCCCGCCAGCGGTAGGTCGAGAACTCGAGAAGGCTCGGGCCTTCACCTAAGCGGGCCCGGTCCACGGCCCGCCGGGCCATCTCGTAGACCCCGAGGACGTCGTTTCCGTCCCCCTGGCCGGCCTCGACCCCGTAGGCTTCGGCCACCCTGGTCACGGAGAAGCCGTCGGGCCGACGGTCCTTCAGCGGCGTATTCACAGAGAATCCATTGTTCTCACAGACATAGATAACGGGGAGTTTCTTCAGGGCCGCATACTGAATGCTCTCCTGGAAAACCCCCTCCTCGCTGGCCCCCTCTCCGAAGAAGACCACGGAGACAATGTCCCGCCCGGCGAGCTTGCTCGACAGGCCAATACCGGTGGCGATGGGGATGGTGCTCCCGACGATGGGCACGGCGCCCATGAATCCCGCCTTGAGGTCGACGAGATGCATGGAGCCGCCCTTTCCGCGGCAACAGCCTGCCTCGCGGCCGTATATCTCGGCCATCATGGCTCGCAGGTCCCCGCCCTTGGCCAGGTAGTGCCCATGGGAGCGATGCGTGCTCATGACGGCGTCCTCATCGCGCAACGCCGCGCACACACCGGCCGCGATCGCTTCCTGTCCGATGCAGATGTGGACGGGACAGCGCATGGTTTGTTCGGCGTATTCGGAACAGATCCGTTCCTCGACCAAACGAACCGTCAACATTCTGTGCAGCAGATCCCTGTGAAGTCGCCCCTGTGTCATATCCCTTCCCGGATGTAGACCGATATCGCAGTCGCCAGACTAGTTCTTGCAGATATCGAGAGTTTTCATCGTCTTGATGTTGTAATACCGCTCTTCGTCGAACAGCTTCTTGTCGTTGTAGGCGGCAACGACGTCCTTGATGCCGTCGAGGACCGAGTGCTTGGGCGAGAAACCGGTAGCAAGCAGCTTGTCGGAATTCAGCCTGTAGGAGCGCGGGTCGTTGGACGGCTTGACGATGATCTCTGCGCCGATTTGCTCCTTGACCATCTCGGCGATGTCCATGATGGAGATGTTCTCGAACCCGGCGTTGTAGATGCCGGCGAACTCGCCGCCCTTGCCGAGGAAATGGATGAAGATGTCGGTGATGTCCTGGATGTGGACGTTGGGTCGCGTCTGGTTGCCGCCGAGAACGGTGATCTCACCCTTGGTCAGGGCCTGCATGGTCAGCAGGTTGACCGCGACGTCGAGGCGCATGCGCGGGGAGTAGCCGCAGACCGTGGCGGGCCGGATGCTGAAGATGTCGATCTTGTCCTTGTAGCTCAGCAGGACGCGCTCGCTGATCATCTTGGTCTTGTTGTAGTCGGAGATGGGGACCAGCGACAGTTCCTCGGTGACCTGGTCCTCGTCCTTGATCCCGTAGACGCTGCCGGAGCTGGCGAGCAGGAACTTCTCCACGCCGTTCTCGATGGCCTTCTCCAGAAGCTGCATGGTGCCCAGGGCGTTCACTTCCCAGACGAGCTTGGAGTTCAGGTCGCCGCAGGGGTCGTTGGCCACGTTGGCCAGGTGGATGATGGCGTTGACGCCCTCCATGGGGACGGAATCGATATCCCTGATGTCGCCCTGGACGACGGTCAGGTTCGGCTGGTCGGCCAGGTAGTTGCCGAACCACTGGATGTCGAAGGCGATGACTTCATGCCCGAGGCCCAGCAGTTTGGGGACGAGGATGGATCCGATATAACCGCAACCGCCGGTGACGAGAATACGCATGTTAAGCTCCTGTAATGCTGAATTTATGCTTTATGGATGTAATCGAAGGGCTGGGACCGCAGGGTTTCAAGGTTGTCCTTGACCCACGAAATGGTCTCTTCGATGCCCTGTTCAAGACTGATCTTGTCTGTCCAGCCGAACTCCTGCCGGGCCTTGGCGCTGTCGAGCAGGTACGCCGCGTCCTTGCCCAACCGCTCCCCGACGATCTCCACGTGGTCGGCGAAGGACACGCCGAGCTGTTCGGCGACCATGACCACGAGATCGTGGATGGAGATGTTCCGCTTGGTGGAGACGTGATAGATGTTCGGCGGCGCGGCCTTCAGGGCGATGTCGATGGTGCATTCCGAGACGTCGCGGATGTGGATGAAGGAGCGGACCGACTTGCCCCCGCCGTGGAGCTGCAGCTTCCTGCCCATGAGGAAGAACAGGATGGTTCTGGGCACGATGCGGTAGAGCTGCTGACCGGGGCCGAAGACGTTGGCGGCGCGAGTGAAGACGACCGGGAAGTCATAGGCCTGGTAGAAGCTCATCAGGCTCATGTCGCCTGCGGCCCGCGACACGGCGTACGGCGTGCTCGGGTGGTAGTCGGTGCTCTCCGGGACCAGCCCTTCGCAGGTGCCGTACACTTCGGGCGTGGAAATATGGACGTACTTCTCCAGAGAGTCGATCTTCCGCAACCCCTCGTGGAGCTTGACCGTGGAAACGGCGTTGGTCATGAACCAATGCTCAGGGTGCTGCCAGCTCTCGCCGACCATGCTCTGCGAGGCGAAGTTGACCACGTAGTCCGCCTTGGAATCCGCGACGAGCCGGATGATGGCGTCGAGGTCGTGGTTCAGGTCGAGCTGATGGAACTCGAATCCGGTCCGGCCGTTCAGCTTGTAGGGCAGGAAGACCGGGTTGGGCTCCGGGGAGCGGCTGACGCCTATGGCCTCATAGCCCGCGTCCAGGAGCGTGTCGACAAAGCTGGCGCCGGAAAAGGAGTTGCTGCCGATGACTACAAATTTCTTACTCATATCTCAAATACCTTATTATGCGTTGGACTCTGCATGCCAAAGGCACTCGATGGCGGCGTGGAGCAGGGCCTCGTGCCCGACCTCGACCAGTCCGTAGAGAGTGCCGGGGAGATAGAACGCTATGTCGCTTTCGCCCTGCCAGAGCTTGTTGTCCTCGGCAAAACCCGAGAGGGAGACCACTTTCATGCCCTTGCGCTTCGCCAGCTCCACGCAGGAGACGATGTTCTGCGAATTGCCCGAACTTGAGATCGCGATGAGAACGTCTCCAGGCCGGACCAACGTCCTGAGCGGCCTCTCGTAGACCTGTTCATAGCCGTAATCATTGGCCATGCAGGACATCAGGGAGGGGTCGTTCAGATGACAGGAACGCACCGAGAGCTTGTTCATGGCGTCCTGGGAAAGATGGGAACAGATGGCCGCACTCCCGCCGTTGCCGACCCACCAGAGCGTCGCGCCGCTCTCCCGGACGTCCCGGAAGACCTGCCCCAGCGCCAGATAGCCATCGTCAAGGCTGGCCGCCGTCCCGTTGACCTTGCATTGCGCAGTGGTCCTGATCTTGGACAGATCGTCCAGCCAGCAACTCGGTTTCAGTGTCGAGTACATACCTTATTTCCTAGAAAACATTAGATGTTTTGGGAACATATTTGATACCAGGTGACACGATGGGCGTTGTATATCGCATGTGGAACGTCACGGGAGGCGGAGAATCTCGAAACCAGAACGATTCTCTTCGCTTCCGGGAACAAGGCTCGAACCTCTCCGGCAACCGCATCGACGTTATCCGTCGACGAGGGAAGCACCGTCAGGATCGTTGCATCTCGGTCCCGCTTTCCGTCCCCGGCGGAAGCCGCAATCCGCTCGAATTCAACCTGCCGCGCCCCTATGGATCGAGCCAGCGCCTCGGGGAAACCGCGCAACTCGGAAGCAAGTTGCCCACGGCATAACCGACTCCAATTATCCGGGTCAACCTGTTCGGGCGAAAAAGTCCAGCTGTCCTCGTGAGCGGCCAGGAGACTCTCCGGGTTGCCGATATCCCGGTGGTAATCGCCGTTGTGGTGGGTGAATATCCTGCCGACGAACCGGGGGAGGACCTCGGTGCTGAAGTCGACCTCGGGCTTGCCCAGGCCCGCGATGAACTCCACGACCTCGGGCTCGACGATGTAGACCGCGCCGTTGGCCAGGTCGCCGGGAGGGTTCTCCACCTTCTCGTGAAATGCCTGCACCACGCCGTCCTCGTCCAATTCGACGATGCCGCAGGTCTTGGGCGTCGGCGTTTGGAAGGTCATCATCGTGATGGCGGTGTTCCGGGGCCTCCGGGCGTGGGCCTCCCAGAAGGCGCCGAGGTCCGTGAGGCAGAGGTTGTCGGCGTGGATGAGCATGACGGGCCCGCCCTGGCAGAACTCCCTGTTGTTCAACAGCGTTCCGCCGGTGCCGAGCAGCTGCTCCTCATGCGAAATGGTTATGTCCAGGTCCCCGGGGAATCCGGCCAGGTATTCCCGGAACAGGTCGGCCTTGTAGTGCGTGTTCACCACGCACTTTCCGAACCCGGCCCCTGAAAGGGCCCTGAGCCAGTATTCCAGCAGCGGCCGTCCCCTCACCGGAACCATGCACTTGGGGAATATGTCGGTCACCGGCCGCAGGCGGGTTCCCAGCCCCGCCGCGAGCACGATCGCGCGCCTTTCGGATTCCATGCTCTTATTGCAGGATGTCATGGAGATACGCTTTGAGCTTCCGGGGCTCGATCGACTTCTGGTTGCCCAGGATCTCGCAGGCCAGCGCGCCGACGACGTTGCCGATGAATCCCAGCAGTTCGGGCGGGCAGCCGAGATAGGCCGCCATGGAAGTCACCGAGAGGAAGGCGTCGCCCGCGCCGACGCGGTCCACGACCTTGTGGGCGAAAGCGGGCACCGAAACCTGCTCGCCGTTCGCGGACCGGACCAGACTGCCGCGCATCCCTCTCGTCACCACGAAGAGGTCGACGCCCATCTTGTCGGCGACCTGGTCGAGCAGTCCACTCACGTCGCCGTCCAGGTCGCGGGTCTCGAGGCGCAGCTCGTGCTCGGCGATGCTCGCGTACTGGGCCGTCTTGTATTGCGTGACCGTGTTGAAGCCCCTGTTCCCGGAGTTCGCCTGGGTGTTCAGGGCCAGGAACGGGGCGTGGTCAGAAATGGTCTGGCGCGTCGCCCTGCTGATGGTCCCGTGCCCGAAGTCGGCGACGATGACGAGGTCGTACCCCGGCAGTTCCCGCTGGAGCATCTCGCGGAACTGCCCGTCCTGCTCCACGTTCAGCCCGGAGTCGTCCATGATGTAGACCTCGAACATCTTGTTGAGCGAGTAGCCCTCGACAAACCGCCGCTTGACGATTGTCGGGGCGTTTTCCTTGACGATGAAATGCGGGGTCACATTGGCGTTCAGGCTGTCCTCGATAAAGGTGCGATAATCGTTCTTGCCCCCCAGGACGGTATACATGTCGACTTGCCTGCAGAAGTTGGAGACATGGTTGGCCACGGCCAGAATGCCCCCGGCAAAGATGTCGTGGCGGCTATATTGGACGGCCAGGACCGGATCCTTCGACGACGTGCCCAGCGTGCGGCAATACCGGTAGTCGTCGATGATCGCGTCGCCGATCACGGCCACGGACAGATCGGCCATCCTGTCGATGACCGCAAATACCTCCTCCAGCGAGTACCGGCTCATGAACACGTGGAGGTATTCCTGCACGTGTTCCGGGAACGACGAGATGAACTTGTTGATCACGCTCGTGGAATTGAAGGTGCTCTCAAGGGGCAGTTCGAAGCGAATGCCCTTTGCCTGGCAGAGGGTGCGTTCCGCATCGATCTCGACCTGTTCCTCGGCCTTGGATTTGAAATGGTCTATGACCTTGAAATAGATGTCGGGCGAAAGCATATCCAGTATGGTGGACAATTCGACGTGAGTTGCGATGGCCACGTAGTCCACGCCTCCGAGGGAAGCGACCGCTTCGGCCCTCAGGTCCTCGACGAACTTCGGACAGGTTTTCCCGTTCCCCAAAGCCTGGTCGCAGGCGACCGTCACGACGACCACGTCACCGATCTCACCCGCCTGGTTGAAAGAGCGGATATGCCCGATGTGCAGCAGGTCGAACACCCCGTGGCAATGAACGACCTTCTTCCCTTCCGCCCTGCATCGCGAAACGATATCGGCGAGTTCCTCAAGTGTCGCGATCTTACTTCCCGTATTCATGATGAGTACCTATACATTCCATCCGGATGACGACGCGCACACGCTGTCGCGCCACTCGAAAACAACAAGAACAAACTCTATCCTCAACAATAGGCGCCATCCCGTCGGAAACGGCTTCCCCCGCGATGACACCCTGCGGCCTTCCCCGGCTATTCCATCCAGCTGGGGTTATTTACCAAAAATATATCGGCTATCTTCACTTCCGGAGCATTGCACGGCCAATATTTTCTGAATACCACCCAGAACCTCTCCTGCCGCTCCTTCGTCTCTTCCGTCTCGACCCAGGTCCCTTCGACCCGGGCGACCATCTCCCTGGCCGCAGCAACGATCTCCTCGGCGGTGTTGTCATGGATTTCAATCCCGAGGGGATCGAAAATCTCGGGCGAGGTGCTGCTCCCGGCACCCGCCTCGAATATCTCGCTCATAGTCAGATATCTTTCCTCCGCCTTATGCCAACATTTTTTAAAAATAACACAGGCGTTTGGCTCATAGGATGCCACGGCTGTGACAAAGGCGCAATGGACATAGAGCACCGGCAGGCGGAACATGTACGACGTGATCGCGTCCAGGCCGGAACCGACACTGACGAAAAACCTACATTTGGCGGAAAGATAGACATCGAGCAGTTCCGTCCGGCGGCCGGAAAAGGTGTAATCCAGAACATTGGGGTGATCAGTTTTGACCGGCTCCTTGGCGGCGCTCCCCAGCCGGACGACCTGATAGCGGTCCGCCAGGTACTCCATGGCCGGCACGAGCGTCTGGACGTTCGCGTTGCGAAAGAAATGCTTGGAAGCGGCTCCGAGCTTGGTGGTATAGACTTCGTCCCGGCCAAGAAACGACACGATCGGCTTTTCCGGGTCCAGACCGAGAGCGCGGCACTGGCTTTTCGCCTCCTCCATCTCCCGGGGGCTGAAATCAAAACGCCGCGCCATCTTGAAAAGGTACTTGTCGGTATCAAAACCGATGGTGGAAAAGAACTCCCGAGAAATGACGCCAAGACCGCCGCACTTGCGGCAGACGTCGTACAAAGGGAGAAGCGCGGGCACGATCCGCATATTACGCTTGAGGATATTGAGCATGACCCGGTTGCTCGGATGATCCTGGTAGACGAAGAAACGGTATTCTCTGGGCAACAACCCTCTTTCCAGCTTGGAGAAGTATTCCAGCTGGTTCGCCACCAGATGCCCGATGCGCTCGACACGGATCAGATGAATCTTGACCGGGACGGGAGACAGCTTGTTGAACAACCCCAGCAGGAGGGCCACCGGGAGCAGAACGGGAAAAAACAAGATCCTATAGGGCCACAGGACTATTCGGTATTTCGGTCGGCTGGACATATAACTCGAATTCAACTCGCAGACTTGTTTCCCGGCGGTTTCCACCAACTCCGACGGCTCCGGCGTTCTGCGAATTAACTTTATTATTTCAGTATGAAAAAACGGCGCACAAAGGACACTTTCTAACATGTATCGAATTGTTTAAATTAACTTAAACAGTGGGCTTAGCGCAACAGATTTCTGGAAGCCCTTCCCGCAGGAGACTTTGACCTTTACTCCCTGATTGCAAACTCGTATGAAGCGGACAACTTTCATGCGTCCAATCCAGGTATCAAGGAGAAATTGTGGCTCGCGAAGTCAAACTCTATAGTTTCAGCAATCGATATCTTTTCAAACGAAGCGTTGGATATTTCGGGGCATACAAAGGCCGGGTGACGCTTTCCGTCATCGCCATGCTCCTCTATGCGCCGGTTCCGCCCGCACTGGCGTGGCTCAGCAAATACCTCACCGACGATGTTTTGGTCGCCAAGAATTTCGAGATGCTCAAGTTGTGCATCGCGGGGTTCGTAGCCCTCATCCTGCTCAAATGCCTCCTGCAGTTGAGCCAGGTTTACGTCATGAACATCACCGGCTTCCTGGTCCTCAGAGACCTCCGCCTGGATCTGTTCAAAAAGATCATCAGGCTCCCCATGCCGTATTTCGCCGAAGCCGAGATCGGCATGCTCATGAGCCGCATCACAGCCGACGTCATGGCGGTCCGAGTTTGTCTGCCCAGCGGCATCATGTTCATCCGGCAGGTATTCACCCTGTTCGCGCTCATCGGCACGGCCATCTATCTTGATCCCTACCTGGCTTTCTGGAGCCTGCTGATCATGCCGATCGCCATCTACCCGTTCGTCTACTTCGGGCAGAAAATCCGTAAATACGGCCGCAGGATGCAGCACGAGTTTTCCGACATCAACGTCGTCCTCGAAGAGAACTTCTCCGGCATCAAGGTCATCAAGGCCTTTGCCAACGAAGTCCGGGAGGAACTCCGCTTCAAGAAGGAGAACGACAGCTTCACCAAGCTGCTCGTCCGCCGCACGCTGTATTCCGAAGGCTCTTCCAGGATCATGGACATCATCGCCGCGGTGGCCGGCGCCACCGTCATGTGGGTGGGCGGCAACCAGGTCCTCAAGGGAACCATGACCCCCGGCGACCTGACCGCATTCCTGCTCTGCCTCGTGCAGTTGTACGACCCGATCAAGAAGCTCAACGCCTCCAACCACGACATCCAGGGCGGTCTGGCCGGTGCCGAGCGCGTGTTCGACATCCTCGACTCGCCCGACATCAACGTCGAGGATGACGGCAAGACCGTATTCGACGGCGATCTCAAGGAGCTCTCCTTCAAGAACGTCTCCTTCACTTATCCCAACTCGGATGTCCCGGCCGTGGACGACTTCTCCCTGGACATCAAGGCCGGGCAGCGCGTGGCCATCGTGGGCCGCAGTGGCTCGGGCAAGACCACCCTGGTCAATCTCCTGCCGCGTTTCTACTCGCCCCAGAAAGGAAGCATCACCATCAACGGCACTCCCCTGGACGAGTACACGCTCGATTCGTTGCGCATCAATCTCGGCCTGGTCTCCCAGGACACCTTCCTGTTCAACGTCTCAGTGGCCGAAAACATCGCCTATTCGCACAAGGAATTCCGCCTCGAGGATGTCGAGGCGGCGGCCCGCGCGGCGTTCGCCCATGATTTCATCATGGAGATGCCAAACGGGTACGAAACCGTGGTGGGAGAAGGCGGGGTCAAGATTTCCGGCGGTCAGAAGCAGCGTCTGACCATCGCCCGCGCCATCATGAAGGACCCGAGCCTGCTCATCCTGGACGAGGCCACCAGCGCCCTGGACACCGAGTCCGAACGCATCGTGCAACAGGCGCTGGAGAACCTCATGGTCGGCAGGACGTCCATCGTCATCGCCCACCGGCTGTCCACCATCCTGAACGCGGACGTCATCGTGGTCATGCACGACGGCAAGATCGTCGCCAAGGGCACGCACAAGGAACTGCTGCAGGTCAGCCCGATTTACGAGCGTCTCTACAGGACCCAGTTCGAAGACTCGACCATGGACCCGGTGCTCTCCTGAAAAGGGGACGCCGAATCAATCGAGACTGGTTGTTTCCTGAACCCTGCGTCGGTTGCGAGATTCTTGACGGGACTCGACAACTCATGAAAAATTGAAGATGTTTTTTCAAAAAGGCATCCACACGAAGGAACGCGTACATGAAAAACAAGGTAACCGTCGTCATCCCCACGCATGAGCGCCACCAGCTTCTGGAGAGACGGGTCCTCCCGTACTATCTGCAGTTCGACGTACCAATCCTCATCGTCGACTCCAGCCAACAACCGCACCAGCCCTCCATGGACAACCCGGCCATCGACTACGTCCATTGCCCGGGCGAGCCGATCCCGCACAAGCTGAAGCAACCGATCCTGGACCGGGTCGAGACACCGTACATGTTCATGAACGCGGACGACACGCTCCACTCCATGAAGGGTGTGCAGACCTGCATCAACTACCTGGAGGCGAATCCGGACTATTCCACTGCGCTCGGCCTGCTCTTCCAGTGCCACCACGACGACCGGTCCCGGGTGGACGCCAACAACTTCGACCTCTACTCCCTGCCCGTGGATTCCGACCGGGCCGAGGAACGCCTCCTGCAGGACTTCGCCAAATTCGACACGATCTTCTACGCGGTCTCCCGGACCGATTGCTGGCAGAACACCCTGCGCAGGATGCCCCGGGAAATCGTCAACTACTACCTGATGGAAACGTACATCGTCATGATGGCCCTGATCCACGGCAAGCGGGCCAAGCTGCCGATCATGTACTCCGCCACCGAGGCCGGGCCGTCCATCAACGACACGGACCCGCGGTACCATTGCAGCCCCTTCAAGCTGGCCACCGAAGCCCGCTACGCCGGCGAGGTGACCGCGGTCAAACGGGCGGCCCTCGCGTACCTGCAGGAAAAATCCGGCATTTCCGAGGCCCGCGCGCGCCTCTACGTGGACGGGGCCCTGGCCCTCTATTGGCTGCAGGACAAGCCCGTCAAGAGCCCCGGGGACCGCATCAAAAACGAGTGGAAGACCTTTCTCAGCAAGACGTTCTTCAAGAAGAAGTACAAACGGCTGAAGGCTGAAAAACGTGCCGCCGCCCTCGAACAGCAGGCGAAAGACACGAAAGAGAGTTTCGAGATCATCGGCGAGGAAGGCCGCCGGGAATACGAACAGCTCATGAAACGGGTACAGGACTCCTAGGGGACGGACTCGTGCGCATACTCGTGACGGGCGCCACCGGATTCATCGGCAATCACCTCATCCCCATTCTCCTGGCAAGAGGCGCGGAGGTGATCGCGACCTACAGGAACAGGGACGCCGCCCTGGACCGGCCCTGGGCGTCCGCCGTCACCTGGCGGGAGCTCGACATCTTCTCCCCGCCGGACTCGCCCTTCGAGGCCCTGGGGGCGCCCGACCGCATGATCCACCTTGCCTGGCACGGCCTGCCCAACTACAAGGACTCCTTCCATCTTGACAAAAACCTGCCCGCCGACACCTTTTTTCTGACCCGGCTGATGGAAGGCGGGCTGAAGCACCTGCTGGCGACCGGCACCTGCTTCGAATACGGTTTGCAGGAAGGCGAGTTGTCGGAAACCATGCAGGCCGACCCGAATACGGTCTACGGCCAGGCCAAGCTGCGGCTCCAGCAACGGTTGCGGGACGCGGCGGCCGGACACGGGACCGTGTTCCAATGGGCCAGGCTTTTTTACACCTACGGCAAGGGGCAAAATCCGAACTCGCTGTTCGCCCAACTCCAGACGGCGATTGACAACGGGGAAAAAACATTCAACATGTCAGGCGGCCACCAGGTCCGGGACTATCTGCCCGTCGAAAAGCTGGCCGACGCCCTGGCCTCCATCGCGTTGCAGACCGAAGTGACCGGCATAATCAATGTCTGCAGCGGCAGGAGCCTGACGGTGCAGGAACTTGTCGAAGAATATATACGTAAACAAAACGCAACCATAGACCTCAATCTCGGCTACTATCCCTATCCGGATTACGAACCGTTCAAGTTTTGGGGAAGCACCAGTAAACTTGAGCGGGTATACGGCAATTAAACAGCATATGGTTTTCACGGCCAGTTCGCGCAAACTCATCAGGAACAAGACATGGACCCCATCAAGGCTTTCATAAAGGAACGGGAAGACAGGATCAGAACCCAGGGCGAGAACGTCCGCATCAGGGAAACCGCCCTGGACTTCACCGCGCAGTCCATGCGCAGCCAGTACTCCTACAATTTCTCCTGGATGGGCAGGCCCATCATTCAGTACCCGCAGGACATGGTGGCCATGCAGGAGCTGATCTGGGAAGTGCAGCCGGACCTGATCATCGAAACCGGCATCGCCCACGGCGGCTCCCTTATATACTACGCCTCCCTGCTGGAGCTGATCGGCGGCGACGCGTACGTGCTCGGCGTGGACATCGACATCCGGGCCCACAACCGCGCCGAGATCGAGGCCCACAAGATGTTCAAGCGCATCGAGATGATCCAGGGCTCGTCCATCGACCAGGGCATCGTGGCCGAGGTCGTCAAACACGCCAAGGGCAAGAAGCGGATACTGGTCACCCTCGACTCGAACCACACGCACGACCATGTGCTCGAAGAGCTGCGCCTGTACGCCCCCTTCGTGACCAAGGACAGCTATCTCGTGGTCTTCGACACCAGCGTCGAGTTCGCCCCCGACGACCTCAATGAAAACCGCCCCTGGTCCGTGGGCAACAATCCCAAGACCGCGGTCGACGCCTTCCTGGCCGAAAACGGCCGGTTCGAAATCGTCAAGTCCATCGACGAAAAACTGCTGATCAGCATGGCGCCCGGCGGCTACCTCAGGTGCGTCAGGGATTAACCAAAGGATATTCCATGGAAGTCATCATACTTTGCGGAGGGCTCGGGACCAGGCTGAGGGAAGAAACCGAATTCCGTCCCAAGCCGATGGTGAACATCGGCACCAGGCCGATCCTGTGGCACATCATGAAGACCTACGCCCACTACGGCCATACGGACTTCCTGCTCCCCCTCGGCTACAAGGGCGAAATGATCCGGGACTACTTTGTCAACTACGAGTGGATGAACAACGACATCACCCTCGAACTGGGCAACCGGTCCAACGTCTGCATGCACGGCTGCCATGAGGAGACCGACTGGCGCATCACCATGTCGAACACCGGCCAGCACACCCTCAAGGGCGGTCGCATCAAGAAGATGGAAAAGTACGTCAAGGGCGACACCTTCATGCTGACCTACGGCGACGGCGTGGCCAACATCGACATCCCCGCCCTTCTCGACTTCCACCATTCCCACGGCAAGATCGTCACCGTGTCCGGCGTCAACCCGGCCCAGCGCTTCGGCGAGCTCAAGACCGACGGGGACCGTGTCCTGGCCTTCCAGGAAAAGCCCGTGCACACCACCTGCGAGCTGATCAACGGCGGCTACTTCGTGTTCGACCGGAAGATCTTCGACTACCTGACCCCGGACGAGGACTGCGACCTTGAATACGGGCCGCTGGAGGATCTGGCCGCCAAAGGGGAGTTGATGGTCTACCGCCACGAAGGCTTCTGGGCCTGCATGGACACCCTCCGTGACACGGAGCACCTGAACAAGCTCTGGGATCAGGACAAGGCCGAGTGGAAGGTCTGGTAAAGCCATGCTGCGTGAATTCTACCAGGGCAAACGCGTCTTCCTGACGGGCGACACCGGCTTCAAGGGGGCCTGGCTCTCCCTGTGGCTGACGCGCATGGGCGCCGAGGTGGGCACCTACTCGCTGGCGCCGCACACGACGCCGTCCCTGCACGAATTGGCCGACGTGGCGTCCAGGGTCCGACGCCTGGGCGGCGACATCCGCCAGCCCGCCCCCCTGGCGGAAGCCATGCGCGACTTCCGGCCGGACATCGTCGTCCACATGGCCGCGCAGTCCCTGGTCCGGCCTTCGTACGAAGACCCGCTCACGACCTTCGAGACCAACATCATGGGCACTGCCAACGTGCTGGACGCCGTGCGCAACGCCGGGTGCGTCCGGGCCGTGATCAACGTGACCAGCGACAAGTGCTACGACAACCGGGAATGGATCTGGGGCTACCGCGAGAACGACCCCATGGGCGGGCACGACCCCTATTCCGCCAGCAAGGGATGCGCGGAGCTGGTAGCCGCCTCCTACATCAAGAGCTTTTTCGGCAGCGGCCGGACAGCCGTCGCCTCGGTCCGGGCCGGCAACGTCATCGGCGGAGGGGACTTCGCCAGGGACCGGCTCATCCCGGACATGGTCCGCGCCTTTTCGAGCAACGACGTGGTCAAGATCCGCTCCCTCCGCGCCACCCGGCCCTGGCAGCACGTGCTGGAGCCGCTGCACGGCTACCTCATGCTCGCCAGGGAGCTGGTGGAGAACGGCCACGCCTTCGAGGGCGGCTGGAACTTCGGCCCGGCCGACGAATCCACCCGCACCGTGGGCGAAGTGGTCACGAAATTCAGCGAGAAATGGGGCGACGGAGCCCGCTACGAGCTGGACGAAGGGAACCATCCGCACGAGGCGACCCTCCTCAAGCTGGACTGCTCCAAGGCCTCCCTGCGCCTCGGCTGGCGTCCCAGGACCGGTTTCGAGCAGGCCCTGGACTGGACCTGCTCCTGGTACAAGGGTTGGGCTCAGGGGCGGGACTGCGCCGAGCTGACCCTCGCCCAGATCGACGCCTTCGAGGAAATGATTTGAAAACGACGCCGCTGGAACTCAACGGGCTGTACCTTCTCGAGACGGAGCCCTTCAAGGACCATCGCGGACAGTTCGCCAGGCTGTTCTGCGCCCGCGAGCTCGCCGAAATAGGCCTGGAAAAGCCCATCGCGCAGATCAACCATTCGCTGACCAGGGCCAAGGGGGCGGTCAGGGGAATGCACTTCCAGCGCCAGCCGCACGCCGAGGTCAAGATCGTCCGCTGCCTCAGAGGCGCGTGCTTCGACGTGGCCGTGGACCTGCGCGAGGACTCGCCGACCTATCTCCGCTGGCATGGGGAAATTTTAACGGGCGAGAACAACCGCGCCCTGCTGATCCCCGAGGGATTCGCCCACGGATTCCAAACCCTGGAGCCCGACACCGAGCTGCTCTATTTCCACACCGACTTCTATACGCCCGACTGTGAAGGCGGGGTCCGCCACGATGACCCGGCCCTCGGCATCAAGTGGCCGCTGCCCGTATGCGACCTCTCGGCACGAGACAAAAACCATCCATTGCTCTAACCGGACAAGATATCAGCCATGCACTGCCGCCACTGCAAGACACCGCTCAAGGACGTGTTCATCGACCTGGTGAACCAGCCGCCGTCCAACTCCTTCCTGAAGCAATCGCAACTGGACGATCCGGAGACCTATTTCCCGCTCAAGCTCTACGTCTGCCCCGAGTGCTTCCTCGTGCAGGTGGACGAATACAAGAATTCCCAAGAGATCTTCTCGGACGACTACGTCTACTTCTCCTCCTTTTCCAGTTCCTGGGTCGAGCACGCCAGGCGCTACGTGGACATGGCCGAGGCGCGCTTCAACCTGGACGGCGACTCCATGGTCATGGAGATCGCCTCCAACGACGGCTACCTTCTCCAGTGGTTCGTGAAGAAGGGCATCCCCTGCCTGGGCATCGAGCCCACCGGCGGGACGGCCGACGCCGCCGAAAAGATCGGCGTCCCCACCCGGCGCGAGTTCTTCGGGACCGATCTGGCCCGCAGGATTGTGGCCGAGGGGAACCAGCCCGACCTCCTGCTGGGCAACAACGTGCTCGCCCACGTCCCGGACATCAACGACTTCGTCCAGGGACTGGGGATCGCGCTGAAAAAAGGCGGGACCGTGACCATGGAGTTCCCCCACCTCATGCGGCTGATGGACCAGAACCAGTTCGACACCATCTACCACGAACACTTTTCCTACCTCTCCCTGACCTCGGTGGACAGGATCTTCCGGGAGAACGGGCTGACCATCTTCGACGTCGAAGAACTGCCCACGCACGGCGGCTCGCTGAGGATATTCGCCCGCCACGCCGACGAGACCGGCCGTCCCGTCCTGCCCTCCGTCCCCGCCCTGCTGCGGACGGAAGAGGAAAAGGGCATGAAGACGATCGCCCACTACGCCGGGTTCCAGGCCAAGGCCGACGCCGTCAAGGCCGACTTGCTCGAATTCCTCATCCGGCAGAAGCGGGACGGAAAACAGGTGGCCGCCTACGGAGCCGCGGCCAAGGGCAACACCATGCTCAATTACTGCGGCATCAAGAACGACCTGATATCCTTCTGCGTCGACGCCTCCCCGCACAAGCAGGGCCTGTTCCTGCCCGGAAGCCACATCCCCGTGCTGCACCCCAAGGCCCTGCGGGAAAGGCGACCCGACTACATCCTCATCCTCCCGTGGAACATCCGGACGGAAATCATGCAGGAGCACGCCTACGTCTCGGACTGGAACGGCCGTTTCGTCACGGCCATCCCCCGGCTGACGGTCCTTTAGCCCCGGAACCGCCCCTGCCCGACCGCCCCTGGGCACACCGCCACCCGGACTGCGGGCTTGTGCCCCGCGAAAAATGGGTGCATACCTCCAGCGAACCGATCACGGAAGGTTTACCGCCTTTCCAGAACCGATTTGACCGCAATGAACGATATTTCCAATCTGCATCCAAAGAAAATACTGGTCTGCCAACTCCGGCAGATCGGCGACGTGCTCCTGGCCACGCCGTCCATACAACTGCTGAAGGAACGCTTTCCGGACGCGGAGATAGATCTGCTGACCGAAAGGAAGTGCCTTCCCGTGGTGGAGAACAATCCCCACCTGTCCCACGTCTGGGCCATCGACAAGAAGGCGCTCAAGAACCCCTTCCTGGCCCTGCTCTGGTACCGCAAGGTGGGGCGCAGCGGCTATGACCTGATCGTGGACTTCCAGCGGCTGCCCCGCTGCCGGTACGTGATCATGTTCTCGGACGCACCGGTCAAGCTGACCCAGCACACGGCCTGGTACAACCGGTTCTTCTACACCCATTTCAGCGACGTGATCTACGGCTACGCAGCCATGCTCAAGGCGTCCATACTGCGCCCGCTGGGCATCGACTGGGACGGCCAGCTGCCCAAGATCTACCTGACCGACGAGGAACGGGCCTGGGCCGACGAATTCATCCGGGCCGAGGGCATGGAGGAAAACCGCTTCGTGACCATCGACCCGTCCCACCGGCGGATCACCCGCAAATGGCCCGAGCGCCACTTCGCCGGACTGATCAGGCTCCTGCGCGAGCGGCATCCCGAGCTCAAGTTCTTCCTTCTCTACGGCCCCGGCGAGATCGAGGTGGCCCGCAAGGTGGCCGAACTGGCGGGCGAGGGCGTGGTCATCTCCGAGCACATGCTGACCCTGCGCGAGATGGCCGCGATCCAGGAAAAGGCCGCCCTGCACGTGGGCAACTGCTCGGCCCCCCGGCACTTCGCCGTGGCCGTGGACACCCCGTCCCTGGCCATTCACGGGGCCACAGGATTCGGTTGGTGCCCCGTGTCCGAACGCCATTCCAGCGTGGACAAGGGGCTGCCCTGCCGCTCCTGCAACAGGAACTCCTGCGAGACCCTGGAATGCCTGGAGACCTTCCACCCCGAGGAGTGCCTGGACGAGGCCCTGCGCCTGCTCGCCTTCAAGCTGAAGTAGGGCCGCGCCGTCCGGGCCCCTCCCGCCCCGCCCCGCCTTGCCATAGGCAGGGACAGGATATATACAGTGGAGCATCATCATTCGCCATTTTCACGGCCAACGCCGTTGGAGCACCATGCATCTCGATAACAAGAAAATACTGGTCACCGGGTCGGACGGATTCATCGGCTCCCACCTGGTGGAACACCTGGTCCGGCAGGGGTATTCGGTCCGCGCCTTTGTCCTGTACAACTCCTTCAACTCCTGGGGCTGGCTCGACGAGTCGCCCAAGGAGATCCGGGACTCCCTGGAGATCTTCGCGGGCGACATCCGCGACCCCAACGGGGTGCGCGAGGCCATGAAGGGGTGCGACGTGGTCCTGCACCTGGCCGCGCTCATCGCCATCCCCTACTCCTACCACTCCCCGGACACCTACGTGGACACCAACGTCAAGGGCACCCTGAACGTCGTCCAGGCGGCCCGCGACCTCGGCGTGGAGCGGTGCGTGGTCACCTCCACCAGCGAGGTCTACGGCACGGCGCGGTTCGTGCCCATCACCGAGGACCACCCGCTCCAGGGCCAGTCGCCCTACTCGGCGACCAAGATCGGGGCGGACCAAATCGCCATGAGCTTCTACAACGCCTTCGAGACCCCGGTGTCCATCATCCGGCCGTTCAACACCTACGGCCCCCGGCAGTCCGCCCGCGCGGTCATCCCCACGGTCATCACCCAGATCGAAAACGGGGCCGAGCGGATCAAGCTCGGGGCCCTGACGCCCACCCGCGACTTCAACTTCGTGTCCGACACGGTGCGCGGTTTCGAGGCCGTGGCCGCGTCCGACGCCTGCGTGGGCGAGGTGGTCAACGTGGGCAGCGGGTTCGAGGTGTCCATCGGCGACACGGCCAAGGCCATCGCCGAGGTCATGGGCGCGGACATCGAGATCGTCTGCGAGCAGGAGCGCATCCGCCCGGCCAAGAGCGAGGTGGAGCGGCTGTTCGCGGGCAACGAGAAAGCCAAGCGGCTGTGCGGCTGGGAACCGGAATTCGGCGGGCTCGACGGCTTCAAGCGGGGCCTCAAGCTGACCGCCGAGTGGTTCGCGGCCCCGGACAACCTGCGGCGCTACAAATCCGACATCTACAACATCTAGGACCTATCGTGGACGCCATCATCCAATTCATACGGCAGCTCTACGGCGAGCCGGAAGCCTTCATTCCCCTGCACGCCCCGGTCTTCACCGGGCGGGAAAAGGAATACCTGGCCCACTGCATCGACACCACCTTCGTGTCCAGCGTGGGCGAATACGTGACCCGGTTCGAGGAGATGACCCGCGACTTCACCGGCGCGAAACGGGCCGTGGCCGTGGTCAACGGCACCTGCGGCCTGACCGCAGCGCTCGAACTGGCCGGCGTGGGCCACGGCGACCTGGTTCTGACCCAGGGGCTGACCTTCGTGGCCACGGCCAACGCCATCTCGAACACCGGCGCGATCCCCGTTTTCATCGACTCCGACCCCGACACTCTGGGCATGAGCCCCACGGCACTTGCGACCTGGCTGGACGCCCATCCCGGAGATATTCCGCAGATCAAGGCGTGCGTACCGGTCCACATCCTGGGCCACGCCTGCCGCATCCGCGAAATCTGCGCCATCTGCGCGGAGCGCGGTATCCCCGTGGTGGAGGACGCGGCCGAGGGGCTGGGTTCCTTCCTGGACGGGCAACACCTGGGCACCTTCGGCAAGTTCGGCGTGCTCAGCTACAACGGCAACAAGACCATCACCACCGGCGGCGGGGGCGTGATCCTGGCGGGCGACGAGGAGCTGGGCGGGCACGTCAAGCACATGACCGCCACGGCCAAGATCCCGCACCGCTGGGAGTTCCGCCACGACGCCGTGGCCTGGAACTACCGCATGCCCAACATCAACGCGGCGCTGGGCTGCGCGCAGATGGAGAAGCTCGACGAGATCCTGGCCGACAAGCGGGCCGTGGCCGCCGCCTATCGCGACTTTTTCGCGGGCGTGGACGGCGTCGACTATGTGGACGCCCCGAAAGGCTGCCTGTCCAACTACTGGCTGAACACCGTGCTCTTCAAGGACCGCGAGCGGCGCGACGAATTCCTGGCCCGGTCCAACGACGCGGGCGTCATGACCCGGCCCCTGTGGGCGCTCATGGCCGACCTGCCCATGTACAGGGACCACGAGAACGACGGCCTGAAAAACGCCCGCGATCTGGCCGAGCGGGCCGTGAACCTGCCCAGCGGGCCGAGGCTCAAGGCGTAACCATGCAGCGTGAACCGATCTTCATCATCGCCGAGGCGGGCGTGAACCACAACGGCGACATGGCGCTGGCGAGGCAGCTCATCGACCGGGCCGCCGAGGCCGGGGCCGACGCCGTCAAGTTCCAGACCTTCCGGGCCGAGGAGATCGTCACCGGCTCCGCGCAAAAGGCAGACTACCAGAAGGCCGTGTCCGGGGCCGGAGAATCCCAGTTCGAGATGCTCAAGAAGCTCGAACTGGACGTGAACGCCCACACCCTGCTCATGGACCACTGCCGGGCGCGCTGCATCGCCTTCCTGTCCACCCCCTTCGACGCGCAAAGCCTGGACATGCTCATCGACATGGGCGTGCCGGTGATCAAGGTCCCGTCCGGCGAGATCACCAACCTGCCGTACCTGCGCAGGGTGGGGGCCAAGGGGCTGCCGGTCATCCTGTCCACGGGCATGGCCACCCTGGACGAGGTGCGCGACGCCGTAACCGTCCTGACCCGGGCGGGCACCCCGACGGCGCGGATCACCGTGCTCCACTGCAACACGCAGTACCCGACCCCCATGGCCGACGCCAACCTGCGGGCCATGGCCACCCTGGCCGAGACCTTCCCCGAGTGCCGCGTGGGCTACTCGGACCACACGCCGGGCATCACTTGCGCCGTGGCCGCGGCGGCCATGGGCGCGACGGTCATCGAAAAACATTTCACCCTGGACAAGACCCTGCCCGGCCCGGACCACGCGGCCTCCATGGACCCGAGCGAGCTGACCGACATGGTCCGTTCCGTGCGCGAGGTGGAGCTGGCCCTGGGCGACGGCGTGAAGCAGCCCAGCCCCTCCGAGCGCGCCAACATCGACATCGCCCGGCGGTTCCTGGTGGCGGCCGCGCCCATCAAGGCGGGCGAGACGTTTTCCGAGGCCAACGTGGCCGCCCGTAGAACCGGCTGCGGCGGCGTCTCGCCCATGCGCTGGGACGAGGTCATGGGGCTGCCCGCGAAACGAGATTTCCAACCCGGCGAGGGCATCGAGCTGTGAGAATCTGCGTCTTCACCGGCACCCGCGCCGAATACGGCCTGCTTACCCCGCTCCTGAAGCGGCTCGAGGCGGACCCGGACGTGGAACTGACCCTGCTCGTTTCAGGCACCCATCTGTCCGAGCGCCACGGCCACACCGTGGACGCCATCCGGGCCGACGGCTTCGCCATCGGGGCCGAGGTCCCGCTGCCGCTCGACGACGACTCCCGCCTGGGCGTGGCCCTGGCCATGGGCGAGGCGGTGTCCGGCTGCGCCCGCGCCCTGGACGTGCTCGCGCCGGACATGCTGGTGCTCCTGGGCGACCGCTGGGAGTGCCTGGCCTGCGCCACGGCCGCGAACCTCATCGGCGTGCCCGTGGCCCACATCCACGGCGGCGAGACCACCGAGGGGGCCGTGGACGAACAGTTCCGCCACGCCATCACCAAGCTCTCCCGGCTCCACTTCACCTCCTGCGAGCCCTACCGCAGGCGGGTCATCCAGCTGGGCGAGTCGCCGGACACGGTCTTCAACGTGGGCGCGCTCGGCGTGGAGAACGTCACGACCGTCCCCCTCATGGACCGGAAGGCGCTGGAGGCGGACCTCGGCTTTTCCCTGGGCGACAAATTTCTACTGGTGACCTATCACCCGGTCACCCTGGCCGAGGACGGCGCCGCCGAGACCGAGGGATTCTTCGCCGGGCTCGAAACCGTGCTGACCGAAGACGAATCCCTGAAGGCGATCGTCACCGGGGCCAACGCCGACCCCGGCGGCTCCCAGGTGGACGCCCGCGCCGCCCGGCTGCACAACAAATTTCCAGGGCGCACCCTGGTCAGCCCGTCCCTGGGGCTGGTCCGCTATCTTTCGGCCATGAGCCTGTGCGCAGCCGTTGTCGGCAACTCCTCGTCGGGCATCCTGGAGGCCCCAAGCTTCAAGGTGCCCACGGTCAACGTCGGCGACCGGCAAAAGGGACGCGAGCGCGCGGCATCGGTTTTCGACTGCGCGCCCGACGCCGACGCCGTGGCTCATGCACTGCGCCGCGCCCTGTCGCCCGAGGGGGCGAACATTGCCAAGCAGGCCCGGAACCCGTATGAAAAATACGGCACCAGCCAGCGCATGCTGGACATCCTGAAACAGGGCGCGCCCCACGGGGCCAAGCCCTTCTTCGACATCGACTACCGCCTGTCCAAGGACTAGAGGTACCTATGAATACATGGAAAGACGCCGTCATCCCGCTCACGGCCACCATCCGGGACGCGGCAGAGACCCTGAACCGCATCAACCTGCAGATCGTCCTGCTGACCGAGGCGGACGGCAGGCTCAAGGGGGTCATCACCGACGGCGACATCCGGCGCGGCCTGCTGGCCGGCAAGACGCTGGAGTCCCCCGCCGCCGAGATCATGGAGACCGGCTTCTTCTCGGCGCGGCCGGACGAGGACCAGACCTCTCTGCTGGCGACCATGCGCGAACGGGAGATCCGCCAGGTGCCGCTCCTGGACGAGGACGGCCGGGTGGCCGGGCTGCGCACCCTGCTCGACGTCATCACCCCGGCGCGGCGCGACAACTGGGTGGTGCTCATGGCGGGCGGCCTGGGCCAGCGGCTGCGGCCCCTGACCGAGGACTGCCCCAAGCCGCTGTTGAACGTGGGCAACAAACCCCTGCTCAAGACCATCCTGGACCAGTTCGCGGAGTACGGCTTCAACAAGTTCTACATCTCGGTCAATTACCGCGCGGACATGGTCGAGGAATACTTCGGCGACGGTTCGAAGCACGGGGTGCAGATCCGCTACCTGCGCGAGGACAAACAGCTCGGAACGGCAGGGGCCGTGGGCCTCATCCCCGAGAAGCCGGACGCGCCCGTCTTCGTCATGAACGGCGACCTGCTGACCAAGGTGGACTTCCCCGGCATGCTCGCCTTCCACCGCGAGCAGGGGGCCAAGGCGACCATGGCCGTACGCCGCTTCGACATCCAAGTGCCCTACGGCGTGGTCAAGGTGAAGGACCACCGCATCACCAAGCTGGAAGAAAAGCCGACCCACAAATTCTTCGTCAACGCGGGCATCTACGTGCTCGAACCGGACGTGGCCGCGGCCATCCCGCAGAACGAGTACCTGGACATGCCCACTCTGTTCGGCAAGCTCATGGACCGGGGCGAGACCACGGCGGCCTTCCCCATCCACGAGTACTGGATGGACATCGGCCGCAAACAGGACTTCGACCAGGCCAACTGCGACTACGACATGCATTTCCGTATGCGCGAAGAGGGCTGTTAAGACCATGCACGCCCTGATCATCGGCTACGGCTCCATCGGTGCGCGCCACGCGCGCCTGCTCAAGTCCATGGGCCACGAGGTCGCCTGCGTCACCCGCAACCGGGAATGCCCGTTCCCGGCCTACCCGAACATTCAAGCGGCACTTGAGGAAACGGCCCCCTGGCTGGCCGTGGTCTGCACGGCCACGGTGGAGCACGCGGCGGGGCTCAAGGCGCTGCTCAAGGCCGGGTTCACGGGCCGCATCCTGGTGGAGAAACCGCTCTTCGAGCGGGTCCGCGAGATCGACCCCGCCCCCGGCGACAACGTGTTCGTGGCCTACAACCTGCGTTTCCACCCCATGGTCACCCGCACCCGCGAGCTGCTCGCCGGGCGCAAGGTCCTGAACGCCCGGTTCGCCGTGGGCCAGTACCTGCCCGACTGGCGGCCCGGCCAGGACTACACCAAGAGCTACTCGGCCAGCCGGGCACGTGGCGGGGGCGTGCTGCGCGACCTGTCCCACGAGCTGGACCTGGCCCTGTTCCTTCTGGGCGGCTGGAAGCGGGCCACGGCCATGGGCGGCCGCTACAGCGACCTCAAAATCGACTCCGACGACCAGTTCGCCGTGCTCATGGAGACGGCGCATTGCCCCATGGTCGGCGTGCACATGGACTATCTCAGCCGGTCCACCCATCGCGGCTTCGACATCACCTGCGCGGACATGACCCTGCGGGCCGACTTCATGGCGGGCATGCTGACCGTGAACGGCACAATGGAGGAATTTCCCTTGGACCGGGACGTCACCTACCGCCGCGAGTTGGAGGCCATGGCCGTGGGCGACCCCACGCCGTGCTCCTACGCGCAGGGGCTGGCCCTGGTCGAGCTGATCGAGACCCTGGAACAGTGCGCCGAACAACAGGTATGGGTATCCGCGTCATGAAGCGTTACGGATTCATTTTCGCCCGGGGCGGCTCCAAGGGCGTGCCCGGCAAGAACATCCGCCCCCTGAACGGGGTGCCGCTCATTGCCCACGCCATCCGCGCGGGCCGGGACTGCGGCCTGCTCGACCGGATCATCGTGTCCACGGACGATCCCAAGATCGCGGCCGTGGCCGAGGAGTACGGGGCCGAGGTCCCGTTCCTGCGCCCGGCCGAACTGGCCCGCGACGACTCGCCCGAATGGCTGGCCTGGCGGCACGCGGTGGATATGATGGAGGCGGAAGGCGGCTTCGACCTGTTCGTCTCCCTGCCGTGCACCGCGCCCCTGCGCAGCGCCCGGGACGTACGCGACTGCATCGAGCTGTTCGAGAAAGGCGGCTGCGACATGGTGGTCACGGCCCGGCCCGCCGAGCGCCATCCCTCCTTCAACATGGTCACCATGGGCGACGACGGGTACGCGGCCATCGCCATGCCGCCCGGCGAGCGCATCACCCGCCGCCAGGACGCCCCGCCTATCTTCGACCTGACCACGGTCTGCTACGTGACCACGCCGAATTTCATCAAACGACACGAAGGGGTGTTCCAGGGAAGGGTCAAGGCGGTCGTCATCCCGCCCGAACGCGCCCTGGACATCGACACCGAACAGGATTTCGCCTTTGCGCAATTCCTGATGGAGCGGAACCAATGAAGAGCATTAAGGAACTGATGGACCTGACCGGCCGGACCGCCCTGGTCACGGGCGGGGCCGGGCACATCGGGCAGGCCTTTTGCGACGCCCTGGCCGAGGCCGGGGCGAACGTCGCCGTCCTGGACATGGACGCGGGCCGCGTGGCGGAGACCTCCGCCAGGCTGGCCGGGCAATGGTCGGTCAAGACCATGGGGCTGCCCCTGGACCTGGCCGACGAGAAGGCCGTGGTCGCGGCCCCCGGCAAGGTGGCCGAAGCGCTCGGCTCCCTGGACATCCTGGTCAACTGCGCCGCCTTTGTGGGCACCTCCAAGCTGACCGGCTGGGTGGTTCCCTTCGAGGAGCAGTCGGTGGAGACCTGGCGCGCGGCGCTTGAGACCAACCTGACCGCGCCGTTCGCCCTGATTAAGGCGGCCACCCCGCTGCTTCGTCGGTCCGGACGCGGGAGCATCGTCAATATCGGCTCCACCTACGGCGTGGTCGGCCCGGACATGTCCCTGTACGACGACACCAAGATGGGCAACCCGGCGGCCTACGGGGCCTCCAAGGGCGGCCTGATCCAGCTGACCCGCTGGCTGTCCACGGTGCTGGCCCCGGAGGTGCGGGTCAACTCCATCTGCCCCGGCGGCGTGGCGCGCGGCCAGGACCCGAAGTTCGTCGAACGCTACGAGGCCAGGACCCCCATGGGACGCATGGCCACCGAAGAGGACATGAAGGGCGCCCTGCTCTTCCTCGCCAGCGACCTGTCCGCCTACGTCACCGGCCAGAACCTGATGGTCGACGGCGGCTGGACCGCCTGGTAACCTTTTAAACTAAAAGCCGAAATGCCCTTCAGTTGACGGGCGTAAAGCGGCTTGGTAGTTACCTACTCCCATGAACATACGCGTTATCCCGAGGCTGGACATCAAAGGCCCGAACCTGGTCAAAGGCGTCCACCTGGAAGGGCTGCGCGTCCTCGGCAAACCCGAGGACTTCGCGCACAAATATTACATGAACGGGGCCGACGAGCTCATCTACATGGACCTGGTCGCTTCGCTTTACGGCCGGAGCAACCTCCGGGAGATCGTCAGCAGAACGGCCAGCAACATCTTCATCCCCCTGACGGTGGGGGGCGGCATCCGCAGTGTGGACGACATCCGCGAACTGCTGCGGGCTGGAGCGGACAAGGTGGCCATCAACACCGCCCTCTTCGAAAAGCCCGAACTGATCACCGAGGGGGCCAAAACCTTCGGTTCCCAGTGCATCGTGCTCTCCATCGAAGCCAAGAGGCTGCCGGACGGAACCTACACATGCCTCCATACCAACGCACGGGAGAACTCCGGCCGCGAGGTCGTGGAATGGGTCAGGGAAGCCGTGGACCGTGGGGCCGGAGAAATCCTGCTGACCAGCGAGGACAACGAAGGGACCGGACAGGGCTACGATCTCGAACTGCTTGAGATGGTCAGCGCGGCGGTCAACATCCCGGTCATCGCCTCGGGCGGGGCCGGGAACCTGGACCACCTTGTCGCCGGGGCCAAGGCCATCGGCACCGGCGCGATCAGCGCGGCCTCCATGTTCCACTACAACCGCCTGGAAGAGCTCAAGGACACGGGCCGGTTCGCCAGCGAGGGCAACACCTCCTTCATCGAACAGTCCCGGACCAGGACCATCGCCTACCTGGAAGGCAAGATCACCTGCCATTCGGTCTCAGACGCCAAGGACGCCCTGGTCGCTTCGGGCTGCCGCTGCCGGATGGACCGGCCCACGGAAGCCCTGCGCTGCAACACGACGGCCCCGCAGAAGGTCGTGGTGGTGGACTACGGCATCGGCAACCTGTTCAACCTCAGCCGCGCCATCCGCTGCCTGACCGGCGTGGAGCCGCTGGTCACCGACGACAGGGACGCCATCGACAAGGCGGACAAGGTCATCCTGCCCGGCGTGGGCGCCTTCGGCGACGGCATGCGCAACCTGCGCGAGCGGGGACTGGTGGAGGTGCTGCAGCGACGGGGCAGGGAGAACCGTCCCACCCTGGGCATCTGTCTGGGCATGCAACTTCTGCTTTCCAAAAGCCGTGAATTCGGCGAACATGAAGGCCTGGGCCTGATTCCCGGTTCCGTGGAGCACATGTTCGACGGCGAACCGAACGGGGAAGTCCCTGTCCCCCATATCGGATGGGCCGGCCTCGAATCCGACGGCCGGGATTGGACCGGGACCGAATTCAAGGATATTTCCGAGGGAGCCTCGGCCTATTTCGTCCATACGTACGTAGCCAGGCCCGATGACGAAGCCCACGTGCTGAGCGTCACGAACTACGGCCCCGCGCGCTTCGTGTCGGCCGTAAGAAGGGGCAACATCTGCGGTTGCCAGTTCCATCCCGAACTCAGCGGCCCGGATGGACTGTCCATCCTCAAGGCATTCATAGAAAAAGAGAAGTAAGAAGATGAAACCACTTTTCAAGAAACAGCCGTCCGGGTTTCCCATTGCGGACAATCAGCTCCCCAACCTCCCGCGTGAGGTCAAATTCTGCAAACGCTGCGTGACGTCCAACCAGCGCCCCCGCATCACCTTCGACGAGGAAGGCATCTGTTCCGCCTGCCGCTATGCGGAGATCAAGGAGACGCTCAACTGGGACGAACGCGAAAAGGAACTGGTCGAACTGCTGAACAGGCACCGCTCCAAGGACGGCAGCTACGACTGCATCGTCCCCTCCAGCGGCGGCAAGGATTCGGCCTACGTGGCCTACATGCTCAAGCACCAGTATGACATGCACCCGTTGACCGTCACCTGGACGCCGTTCATGTACACGGACATCGGCCGCCGGAATTACGAACAGTTCGTGCACTCCGGCTACGACAACATCTTCTGCATGCCCGACGGCATCATCCACCGGAAGCTGTCGCGCACCGCCCTGGAATGCAACGGCGACGCCTGGGACCCCTTTGCCTGGGGACAGAAGGCCTTCGCCATGCAGATCGCCCACCGCTTCAACATCCCGCTGGTCTTCTACGGGGAGAACGGCGAGCTGGAGTACGGCGGCAGCCTCCACGCCCTGGACAAGGCCTGCGAGGACATCCGCGACTGGAAAGACCTCTACTTCCGCGGCAACGGCGTGGACGAGCTTGCCCAGATCGGCAAGGAATGCGGCGTGTTCGAGCAGGGCGAACTGCTCCCCCGCTCGCTCGACATCTACAAGGCCCCGCCGCCCGAAACCGTCGAGAAGCTCGGCCTGGAAATGCACTGGTTCTCCTACTACAAGAAGTGGATTCCCCAGGAGAACTACTACTGCGCGGTGGAGCATTCCGGTTTCGAAACCAACCCGGAACGCAGCGAGGGAACGTACACCAAGTACGCCAGCCTCGACGACAAGACCGACGGGTTCCATTTCTGGTTCGGCTACCTCAAGTTCGGCATGGGCCGCACGACCCGCGACGCATCCATGGAGGTGCGCAGCAAGCACATCACCCGCGAGGAAGCCGTCGCCCTGGTGCACCGCTACGACGGGGAGTTCCCGCAGAAGTACTTCACGGAATTCATGGACTACCTCGACATGGATGTGGCCCACTTCTGGCAGATTGCGGACCATTTCCGCACGCCCCACCTGTGGGAGAAGACCGGCACCGACTGGAAGCTGAAATACCTGGTCGAGGATCTCTAGCCCGGGAACGCCTGAACCATGCTCTGCGCCATTCCGCTTGAAATAGCCGTCAGGGAACTGAACGGCATGCTCTACCAGTCCCTGCATCTGGCGGCCAAGGGCATGCCCACGCTCATCGGCGAACGCATGGTCAACGAGTACGTGGTGGGCTGCGGCAAGCCGGTGCTCTACTTCGACAGCGACCAGTCCGTCGGGATCAACGAAACCATTCTCCGGGACGGCGGCGTCGTCTTCAACGTCAATCCCGAGGGCATGCACGTCGCCCAGGAGCAGCAGACCCTGGACAACTTCACGCGCATCGCCCACTGCGTCTCCCTCATCTGCACCTGGGGGGAACGCCAGGTCCGGGACCTCAGGTCCGTATTCCCGGAAGAGGTCCATGACCGCATCCGGGCCACGGGCTACCCGCCCTTCGACCTCATCCAGCCGAGGTTCAAGCCCCTGCATGAAAACCCAGCCATCATTGAAGAACATGGCCGAGACTACGTGCTCATCAATACCAGCTTCGCCTATGCCAACAACATCATGGGCTTCGAGCGGTACATGAAGATGCTGTCCAGGATGGATGAGTGGAAGATCTACGCCGACCCCGAGTACCTGGCCATCCAGCAGGGCATCCACGACCACCAGAAGCTGATGCTGGACGCCGTGGTCGATCTGGCCGCCAAGCTCTCGGGCTTCTTCCCGGAACGGCACGTCATCATCCGCCCGCACCCCGGCGAAGACGCTTCCTTCTACTCCGACAGGCTCGCCGGGCTGAAAAATGTTTTCGTGGAAAAGAAAGGAACGGCCCGGGAATGGATCGCCTCGGCCGGGTTCGTCATCCACCATGACTGCACGACAGGCATGGAGGCCCTGCTCATGGGCTGTCCGGTCATCCAGTACCGGCCCCACTACAACAAGCGAGCCATGGCCCCGATCATGCCCTCGCTGGGAGTGAAGACCACGAATCCGGATGAAGTGGCCGACGTCATCCGTTCGGGCTCCATGCCTGAAGAGACGCGCCAAGCCCAGCTGGAGATCCTCGCCCCGTACCTCGCCAACAGCGTCGACAGCGCGGCCCAAACCATTGCCGGACTGGCCGCCGAATACGGCAAGGACCGCGAGACATGGCTTCCCGCCCCCCTGGGGGCATGGGAAAGCGCCAAATGCTGGCGCAAGTACGTGAGCAAGCTCCTCCGCGCGCGCCAACCCGGCAAGAACGGGCGTAAGGTTCGCTACGCCCTGAACAAATTTCCGAGAATTTCCTTGGAAGAGATCAGCCGACTACTAGAAAGGCTCCGCCGCTGCGAGCCAGGCCTGCCGGAGGTGGCGGTGAAGCAGCTGTGCCTGAACACCTTCCTGATCACGCCGCGCGACTGACGGCCGACCGCTACTTGTCTTTCTTGTCGTCCTGCCGGTTCTTGAAGGTGATGGACGCGAGGCAGCCGGCCAGGCCGCCCAGGGCCACGGCCTTGCCCGGGGACATCATGCCCGTGAAGCTGAAGAGATAGCCGATGGCGCAGCCTGCGATAATGCCCTTGGCCAGGACATCGATCCATTGCATGAAATCCCTTCCGTCATCATCCATAAGGCTCTCCGTGACAGGTCTGTTGTTAGCGGTTGCCGTGCGCGGCCAATACCATTATCATCCGCGCGCAAACGCTGGCATATGACCACAAAACACGGCGAAGGACAAGGAATACGGGGGCCATCACCCACTCGTCCCGCCCCGCGTTTTTTTATGGTTTTTCACTTGACACTGATTCTCAACATCACTATCAAGTGAATGTCCGGCAACGCTGCCGGAAGAAACTTTGGGGGAAATCATATGCTCGATACGATCATTGTCGTGGCCATCGTCGCCATAGCGGCCTTTTTCGTGGGCCGCAGGATCCTGCGCTCCTTCACCGCCAAGCAGCCCGGCTGCGGATGTGGCGGCTGTGGGCAGTCCGGTTCATGCTCCGGCATCAAGGACAGCCCCGGCAAGCACGACTGCTGCGGCTCAAGGTAATTTTTTTTGAACAAACGTTGAGAACAATTCTCAACAAACGCTCTTCGAGGATCATCGCAATGGCACAAGACATGTGTTTACGCAAAGCCAGGGTCAACCAGAAACTCAAAATCAGGACGGTCAGCGCGGACGGCGAGCTCGGCCGCCGCATCCGCGACATGGGACTCATCCCCGGCACCGAGGTCACGGTCATCGGCAAGGCGCCCCTGCGCGATCCCGTGGCCCTCCGGCTCCGCGACTTCACGCTGACCTTGCGCAACAGCGAGGCCGACCACATCACCGTCACCCCCCTGGAGGACTAGACGCATGGGTACATACACCATCGGCATCGCAGGCAACCCGAACTGCGGCAAGACCACCATGTTCAACGCCCTGACCGGGGCTCGTCAGCATGTGGCCAACTGGCCCGGCGTGACCGTCGAGAAAAAAATCGGCCACATCCACGCCGGTTCCGATTCCGTGGAGCTTGTAGACCTGCCCGGAACCTATTCCCTGACCGCCTACACCCAGGAGGAACTGGTCGCCCGGAACTTCCTGGTGGACGACCGGCCCCAGGCGGTCATCGACATCATGAACGCCGATGCCCTGGAACGAAACCTCTACCTGGCCGTGCAGATCATGGAACTGGGCGTACCGCTCATCCTCGGCCTGAACATGATGGACGAGGTGCGCAAGTCCGGCAAACGGATCGACAGCGCGCGGCTGGAGGAGCTGTCCGGCTGCGCCGTGATCGAGACCGTGGCCCGCTCCGGCCAGGGGGCTCAGGAACTGCTGCGCTCCACCCTGGATGTGGCCAAGAGCCAGACCGGTGAATGGAAGGCCCTGAACATCTCCTACGGCCCGGACCTGGACCCGGTCCTGTGCGAGATGGAGAAGCTGATTGCCGAGGCCGAGTTCCTGACCGACAGGGTGCCCGCCCGCTGGACCGGCATCAAATACCTGGAACGGGACGAGGACGTCATCGTCAAGGGGCGTATGGCCAACACCATGCTCTCGGATAAGCTCGAAGCCATGGCCCGCGAGGTGGCCGAGCACACCCAGAAGACCCTGAACATGCGGCCCGACGCGCTCATCGCCGACTACCGCTACGGGTTCATCGCCTCCATGATCAAGGACGTGGTCACCTACCCCGCCTCCAGCGAAGACCGCATCAGCCGCTCCGACAAGATGGACAAGGTTCTGACCCACAAGGTCCTCGGCCCGCTGATCATGCTCGGCATCGTCTATCTCATCTATGAAATCACCTTCGCCGTAGGCGAGATCCCCATGGGCTGGCTGGAGTCGCTCTTCGGACTGCTCGGCGACACGGCCACCAACCTCCTGCCTCCCGGACACCTGCAGTCGCTGATCGTCTCCGGCATCATCGACGGCGTGGGCGGCGTGCTCGGCTTCGTGCCGCTGATCATGTTCATGTTCCTGATGATCTCGGCCCTGGAGGACTCCGGCTACATCGCCCGCATGGCCTACATGCTCGACCGCATCTTCAAGATATTCGGCCTGCACGGCACCTCGGTGCTGCCGTTCATCGTGTCCGGCGGCATCGCGGGCGGCTGCGCCGTGCCCGGCGTCATGGCCACCCGCACCCTGCGCTCGCCCAAGGAGAAGCTGGCCACCCTGTTCGTGGCCCCGTACATGACCTGCGGCGCCAAGGTGCCCGTCTTCCTCATGCTCGCCGCCGCCTTCTTCCCCGAGGACTCGGCCACGGTCATGCTGGTCATCACCCTGTCCGCCTGGGCCATGGCCCTGCTCGTGGCGCGGGTGCTCCGCTCCACGGTCATCAAGGGCGCGTCCACCCCATTCGTCATGGAGCTGCCTCCCTACCGCATGCCCACCCTCCAGGGCGTGCTCATCCACACCTGGGAGCGCACCTGGGAATACGCCAAGAAGGCCGGAACCGTCATCCTGGGTATCTCCATCCTTCTCTGGGCCATGATGACCTTCCCCGAACTGCCCGCCGACCGCGTGGCCCACTACGAGGCGCAGCGCGCGGCGGCCCAAAGCGAGGAGCAGGTCACGACCATCGACAACGCCGAGGCCGAAGAGGCCGTCCGCCACACCTACGCGGGCCGCATCGGCACCGCGCTGGAACCCGTGACCAAACTGGCCGGCTTCAACTGGCGGGTGAATATCGCCCTGACCGGCGGCTTCGCGGCCAAGGAGGTCATCGTCTCCACCCTGGGCACGGCCTACTCCCTTGGTGAAGTGGACACCGAAGAGGCGCAGCCCCTGTCCGACCGCCTGGTGGCCGACCCGGACTTCTCCGCAGCCACGGCCATCGCCCTGATCATCTTCACCATGCTCTACGCCCCCTGCTTCGTCACCGTGGTGACCATGGCCCGGGAATCGAGCTGGCGCTGGGCCGCCTTCAGCGTGGTCGGGTCCACCGGCCTGGCCTTCGTCATGGCAGTGCTGGCATTCAACATATCGAAAGCATTCCTCTAACGTTACCACCTCCAAATCAGGAAAGGGGAGTCCTTCGGGACTCCCTTTTCTTTTGATCTGATATCCCCTATGGTGCGCCCCAGAAACACACTCACGCGGTTCGTTCTTGGGTCGCACATGAGGACTACTCGGCTAGAAAGCATGAATATCCTTTTCGTCAACTCCACACGCAAATGGGGCGGGGTCAAGACATGGTCCCTGGACAATGCCCTTGCCATGCGCAAACTGGGGCATGACGCAGCCATCGTGGGCAGGCCAGGCCCATTCATAGACAAGGCCCGAGCTCTCGGCATCCCGGCCACGGAGCATGCATTCGGCTTTGATTTCAATCCTTCTTCAATTCTTTTTTTCCTGCGATTATTCAGAATCCACAGAACCGAGATGTTGATTCTGAACATCTCCAAGGATCTACGCACGGCAGGCGTGGCCGCCCGGCTGGCGGGCATCCCCATGGTCCAGCATCTTGGGGCGCCCGGCGACGTGCAAAATCGCTTCAAAACGAGATTGACCCAACGGCTGCTCAAGCCGGCCCTGGTCACCTGCAGCGATTTCGTCAGACAGGCGCTGCTTCGCTCCGTACCCATCTATCGGGACTACCCTTTTGGATTCATTTATCCGGGCACGGAGATAAGCCCCGCGCCGCCCGCATCCGTCAACGCCCCACGGGTGATCATCGCCACCAGCCAACTCAATCCGGACAAACAGCACGGCCACCTGATCGAGGGGCTCTCGCTGCTGAAAAAAGACGGATATGATTTCCGTTGCATTATCGTGGGTACGGGCAAGGATGAAGAGCGACTCAAGCAACAATGCCGTATGCTCGGACTGGACAAGCAGGTCGAATGGACCGGGTTCGTCAAGAACGTGCAGGAAGAGCTCCGAAGAGCCGACATATTCGTTCTACCCACAGGATGCGAACCCCTTGGCATCGCCCTTGAGGAGGCCATGGCCAATGGTCTGGTTTCAGTGGCCCGGAACATCGGCGGCCCTCCGGAAATCTGGCCTCCCGAATGGACCAACCTTCTGGTCGAGCCGGCCGGTGAAGGCAAGGAATTTCGCGCGACCCTGGCCAAGCTGCTGGACATGCCGGAAGAGCAATTGCTCTCCTTGAAACGGGCCTTCAGGGAACACGCCGAAAAAACGTTTTCCATCGACAAACAGGCCAGGGAATTGCTCGCCTGGTTACACACAATCGCCTGATCAGCCACGATCCCACTTCATGAAAACCGTTTTGAGAATTCTGCGGGAAATCCTGCAAAATGCCTTTTCGTCTTCCTACGAGTTGTTCAAGATCATGATTCCGGTGCTCATCCTGGTCAAAATCCTCCAGGAGCTCGACCTGATCAAGTACCTGGCCTGGCCGCTGGAGCCGATCATGAACGTGCTCGGCCTGCCCGCCGAGATGGGGCTCGTCTGGGCCACCACCCTGATCAACAACATCTACACCGGCATGATCGTCCTGGCCTCCTTTGCCGGGGACGCGCCCCTGACCGCGGCCCAGGCCACGGTGCTCGGCGTGCTCATGCTCGTGGCCCACGGCCTGCCCATCGAGACCGCCATCGCCGACCGCTCCGGAGCCCGGTTCCTCTTCCAGTGCTGCGTGCGCATGCTCGGGGCCTTTGTCCTGGCCTGGCTGCTCCACATGGTCTACTCGGCCACCGGCACCCTGAGCGGCCCCGCGCCCATGCTCTTCCAGACCGACCCATCCGCCGGGACCGGCTCCATCGCTGCCTGGGCGCTGGGCCAGGTCCGAAACCTGGCGTCCATCTTCTGCATCATCTTCTCCCTGATCACCGTCATGCGCGTGCTCCAGGCCATCGGCGTCATTGACCTCATGAACCGCATCCTGCGGCCCGTGCTCGACCTCATCGGCATCGGGCCCAAGGCCTCGGCCATCACCGTCATCGGCCTGACCATGGGGCTGTCCTACGGCGGCGGGCTGATCATCAGCGAGGCCCGCAACGGAAGCCTGAGCAAGGAAGACGTCTTCTACTCCCTGACCTTCATGGGCTTGTGCCACTCGCTCATCGAGGATACGTTGCTGATCATACTCATCGGCGGGCACCTGAGCGGCGTGCTCTGGGGACGCCTCATCTTCGCCGTGCTGGCCATGGCCGCCATCGTCCAGATCGTCCGACGCGTGCCCGAACGGGCCCGCGCTGCCTATCTCTGGGCCGACAAATAACCTCTGACAAGGAGAACACCATGTCCGATATCCAGCTCATCCATACCGATAAAGCCCCGGCCGCCGTGGGCCCCTACTCCCAGGCAACCGCCGTGAACGGCACCCTGTACGTCTCCGGACAGCTCGGCATCATCCCGTCCGAAGGCAAGCTGGCCGAAGGCTTCAAGGCCCAGACCCGCCAGGCCCTGAAAAACCTCAAGGCCATCCTCGAAGAGGCCGGGTCCTCCCTGGACAAGGTCATGGCCGTGGATGTGTTCATCATGGACATGGGCCGGTTCGCCGACCTGAACGGCATCTACGCCGAATACTTCTCCAGCCACAAACCCGCGCGGGCCGCAGTACAGGTGGCCGGCCTGCCGCTCGGCGGACTGGTCGAGTTCAAGTGCGTGGCCGTCATCGATTAATCGTCGAAAACGCGTAACAAAACTCTACTTGACAGTTTCAACGCAAAACAAGTACTTCCATTTCATGCATAGCAACACCGCCCGTTTCTTTTTCTTTTTTAGCTTTATCAGGAACGCCTGCGGTCTTGGTGTGCGCTAGTCTTTAAACAAAGAAGAACCAACCAAGAGGCCGCGGGCATAGTCCGCGGCCTCTTTCTTTTTGGGCCGCGCCGCAGCCGCCAGACACAAGGAGCACCGTCATGCATCTCGGAAAAGCCATTCGGATGGAACGCATCATGAACCGCAACAACGGCCGGACCATCGTGGTCCCCCTGGACCACGGCGTGACCGTGGGCCCCATCTACGGCATCGTGGACCTGCGCGAGACCGTCAACCAGGTGGCCGAGGGCGGGGCCAACGCCGTGCTCATGCACAAGGGCATCCCCCGCTGCTCCCACCGCGCGGGCGGCAAGGACATCGGCCTGATCATCCACCTGTCCGCCTCCACCTCCCTGTCCCCCTTCCCCAACGCCAAGGCCATGGTCGGCACCGTGACCGACGCCCTCAAGCTCGGCGCGGACGCCGTGTCCATCCACGTCAACCTCGGCGACGAGACCGAGCCGCAGATGCTCGCCGACCTCGGCAGGCTCTGCTTCGAAGCAGGCGAATGGGGCATGCCCGTGCTGGCCATGATGTACGCGCGCGGCCCCAAGATCAAAAACGAATACGACCCGCAGATCGTGGCCCACTGCGCCCGGGTGGGCGTGGAGCTCGGCGCGGACATCGTCAAGGTCAACTACACCGGCGACCCCGAAACCTTCGCGCGCGTAGTCGACGGCTGCTGCGTGCCCGTGGTCATCGCGGGCGGACCCAAGCTCGACTCCGACCGCGACCTCGTCCAGATGGTCCACGACTCCATCCAGGCGGGCGGCAGCGGCCTGTCCGTGGGCCGGAACATCTTCCAGCACGCCAACCCGGCCAAGATCGTGGCCGCCCTGAACAAGGTCGTCCACGAAGACTGGACCGTCGACGCCGCCATGGAGCTGCTTTAAGAAGGCCTCCGGCGGCCGGGGGAAGAGAAGAGGGAAGCCCTTTGGAAAGGGTTGGAACTCTCCTCTTTCCCCGGCCCCCATCCCCAGCCCTTTCCTAACCTTTTTTTGCGCTTCGCGAGTGTGGGCGTACAAAAGAGTCTTGCCCCTTTACCTTGCGGTGCCCAAGTGGAATGATGACCTGAAAGAAACAGGGCCGGGCGCGAACGCACGGCCCTGCGGCGGGTATTTGTCATCGGGAGTTGCTCCGGCGAGGAGGCTTGTATTCCTCTAGCCGTCGAATTCGACCCGGACGGTGTCGAGGTAGCGGGCCAGGGTGTCCACGTGCTGTTCCAGGGCGTCGGGATCGCGTTTCAGGGCGGCCTGTTCGATCTCGTGGCCGATCATGCCCATGCCCTTGAACCCGTAGCCGCTGCCGGTGCCGCGAGCCGTGTGTCCCAGGCGGACCAGGGTTTCGAAATCCCGAACGTGCAGGGCGTTGCGCATCTGTTCGAGGTCCTGGCGGGAGACGTCGAAAAACCGATCCAGCAATTTTTCCAGATCGGACGGGATCCGCTCGACCTCCGGGTACTCGCACATGGGTATATCCTTGGTGCAGGCCAGTGCACTTGGTTGAATATGTGAAAATTCGAACGTATGATTCAGGCGGACATTAAGGATAGACAATCTGCTGTCAAACAAAAATCTCATTACCACGATATGACACGAACAATCCTTTTGCTGATGCTGACCTGCCTGATGGCCTCCTGCTCCCGGTACGACGCCGTGCGCATCGCCCGAGCCGCAGCCACGGGCAACCCGGCGGCAGCGGCCGAGGCCCTGGCCCGGGACAAGGCCATCGGCTACGCCACCAATCCGGCGGCCATCGGCAACGACCTGAAAAATTTCCAGAAACTCCTGGAGGCCTTTACCAAGGCAGTGACCGGGGTGTGGGGCAAGGACGACGCGCGCATGCCCGCGCCCAAGCAGTACGTCAAATACACGGACAACTACCTCTCGCGGGCCAGCGTGGACTTCGACACCGGAGTGATCACGGTCGAGACCGTGGCCGAGAAAGAGCCCCTCAAGAGCCTGCGCAACGCCATCGTGACCACCCTGCTCACCCCCGGCGACCCGCGCGCCGTGGACCTCTATTCGGCCAAGACCGTCAAGCTCGGGGACACCCCGTTCCTGCTGGGCGAGGTCAAGGACGCGGACGGCCGGGACATCCGCTGGGAATGGCGTGCCGGGCAATTCGCCGACCATCTCATCGCCAACGATCTCAAGACCCGCCCGGTCCGGGGCAAGACCGCCCGGTACGTGACCTTCGACATGGTCAAGGACCACCTCAACGTGCGCGCGGCCAAATACCGCGAACTGGTGCGAACGACCGCCAAGCGGTTCGAGATCAGCCGGAACCTGGTCTACGCCATCATGAGGGTGGAGTCCGACTTCAACCCGTTCGCGGTCAGCGCCGCCTCGGCCGTGGGGCTGATGCAGGTGGTCCCGTCCACGGCGGGCAGCGACGTGTACCGCTTACTGCACGGCAAGTCCGGGCAGCCCTCGCGCAAGGACCTGTTCGAGCCGCCGACCAACATCGCCTACGGCACGGCCTACCTGCACCTGCTCGACTCGAAATTCCTGGGCGCGATCAGGAACCCGGTGTCCAGGGAGTACTGCGTCATCGCCGGCTACAACGGGGGCGCGGGCGGCGTGCTCAAGACCTTTGACAAGGACAGGGACCGCGCGGCCGAAAAGATCAACGCCATGCAGCCGGCCGGGGTGTATGAAACGCTGCGCAAGGAGCTTCCCTTCGACGAGACCCGGCGCTATCTTGGCAAGGTTCTTGAAGCCAAGAAGCAGTTCGTCAACTTCTAGTCACCGCGAGCCATGAACCTGCAGGAACTGATCTCTTCCGCCGAAGCCCAATTCGACCGGCTCATTGCCCTACTCTTCCCCGGCGTATCGCCGGAGTACCTCCGCCTGGCCGGGGCCGTATTGCTCGGGCTGGCGGCCCTGGTCCTGCTCCTCATCGGGCTCAGGCTGCTGAGACGCCCCGGACATCACAATTCCCATTCCACGCGCACGGGCATTCCGCGCACCCTGCAGCAGAAGGGCGTGGTGGTGGACGTGCTGGCCGGGCCGGACGACGAGTCCGTGGCCGTGCGCTGCGTGATCACCGCCGCGAAATCCAACAAGATACAGTGCGAGATCATCGAACGGCTGGATGTCATCCGGACCAGGCCCGGCAACGAACTGGTCTGCGTGTTCGCGCCCATGAAGACGCGAGACGGCCGGATCAACTCCTTCACCGCCACCCTGGTGGAGTCGGACCGCGACGGGCGCAGGGCCGACCGGCTGGTCCTGGCCGGGCCCAACGACTACGCGCTCATCCCCCGCCGCAAGCACCAGCGCAAGCGCGTGGCCGACCAGCAGTTCATCCGGGTCAAGCTGTGGACCGCCTCGCCCGGAACGTCGGAGCTGGCCTTCGAGGACGCGGCCCCGCAGATCGGGGTCAATTCGTTCGCCTCGGACGGGCCGGACCAGAGCGCCAACGCGGTCATCAACATCTCCGGCGGCGGACTCGGCCTGTCCGTGCTCAACCGGCTCGTGCCCGAGACCTGCACCGTGTCCACGCCGGTGGTCATCAACCTGTTCATGTTCAATTTCCGGGAAAAGACCTTCAAGCCATACTGGTACGCGGGCGAAGTGCGCACGCTTGAAGAGGGCCGCCCCGGCTTCACCCGCATGGGCATCGAGTTCACGGCAACGGCCAGGGCGGACCGGAATTCCGGCCGTCTTCACTGGATCAATCTGTAAAAGGGAAAGGCGGATCAGCCGCCGACGACCTCGTCGCGCACCCAGCGCTCGAATTCATCGACTTTTTTCGGCAGGTTGAAGGTGGCCCGGCAGGCCGCCAGGCTCGCCTCCTTGACCTCGTCCAGCCGCGCCCGGTTCATGCCCAGCAGCTAGCCCAGGATGTCCCGGATGGCCTCGGCGGCACTCTGGGTGGGCAGGAGGTCAGGCCATACTTGTGCACGCCGCCGATATCGCGGGCCACCGGGATGAACCTATCGGCCATGGGCGCTACCCCAAAACCTTGAGCCATGAGTTCCACGGCGTAACCCAGGGTCCAGGTCTTGACCCCGCCCCATTTGCGGGTGGAATTGACGAAGGCGATGTGCATGCGGTTGTCCGTTGTCCATTCGGTTTCACGGGGCCGAAAAACCCCGGCGGCCCTTGAAAAGACCAACAGTGCCATCGCCCAAATCCACTGCGGAGTCAAATGGTTCGTCCGAAAGCGGCCCGGCGGCGCAAAAAAGCCCCGGCCGACGGCCGGGGCTTTCCCGTAGTCTTTTCGGAGAAGATCAGCCCTTCTTGTTGATGAACCGTTCCTTGGCCAGCCGGGGCAAGTTTCCCGCCCCGTAGCTGTAGCCGGCGATGCGCTTGTTCTGGCGCTTCATGCTGGTCAGGTCCTGCTTCAGCGACTGCCTGAGTTTTCGGGCCTCGCCGGTGATCTCGTCGTGCAGAGACTTCATTTCGACGAGCTTGTCGGCCAGCAGCTTGAGATTGTCCCCGGACAGGCCGAGCATGGCCTCGTCGAGGAGCTGTTCGCGGGAATGAGCCAACCGTTCGGCCGCGTACACGTCCCCCGCCACCAGGAATTCGAGCTCCCGGAGACCGATGGAGATGGCCTCGTCGAGCATGCGGATACGCCGGGCCATGTCTATTTCTTCACCTTGCGGATGTCGTCCCGCAGGGATTTGATGACCTTTTTCCATTTCTCCACCGCCGGCAGGAATTCATATTCAAGCAGATCGGCCAAAAGAATCCAGTCCTCGTTCTCGAGCACGGCGCTCATCTCGGTGAACATGGCGTTGAGCTCCTCGGCGCTCTCCAGATAAGTCGGATGATCCTTGAGGGAATATTCGTCGCGCAGGATGCCGATCATGTTCAGGAAGTTGCGGATGACGTCGATGAGATCCTGGTAGGTCTCCAGGGCCTCGGCGTCGTCGGCCTGGCGGAACAGGGCCGCCACGCGCTTGCCGCCCTCGCTCATGAGGTTGACGACCTTGTAGAGCTCCAGGGTGATCTCCACGGCCATGTCCTCGGTGGCCATGGTCACGATCTCCACGGACTCGACCTCGGACATGTCGATGTCCTCGGCCTGGTGGGGGTAAATCTCGGTGAACGGCTCCTGGTTGACCATGACGTCCGTCACGATGCGGTCCTCCAGATGGCCGTCCTCGACCACTTTGGTGAAGACCTGTTCGAGGTTCTCGAAATTCTGTGCGCCAATATCATATTGCTTTCCATCGATGATGATCATGCTGACCTTCTCCTCCGTGAGTAGATAAAATTTGCCGATTGTTCCGGTGCAATCCGTACAATTCAAGATTCATGCCGATCAGGCCAAGTCGTCGAGCAGCGCGGTCAGGAGCCCCAGATGGCGCTCGGCCACAGACAGAAGGGAGGCGAGGTCGTCTCCCTGGCGCTGGCTTTCGAACATCCACAACAAGGCCAATATATTCAAGTAATTGTTGGATGACAAGATATTCTGCACGCGCTGCCAGGAAGCCAGAAACTTGGTCTTGGCCTGGGGCCTGGGGTTCACGCGCAGGAGCACGCCCTGCTGCGAGAGCAGGAAGAGCATGTCCCGCGCACTCGTCAAAGTTTTGGACAGCTCCCGCCGCATGGCCGGGCCGAGCCGCGCACCCAGGCCGGCACGCACCGGGGCCGCCTCGCCGTCCAGGAAGGCGCGGAAGTGCGCCCGCTGCAGGCCGATCCACAGGGTCCGGTCCGCCCCGTCGTGCCCGGACAGGGATTGAAGCTCCATGAACCCGTCCGCACCGGTCCTCGTCCGCCAGATGCGCGCGCCGGGCACGGGCTCGGGATCGCCCCCCCTCACCAGGGCGCGGGCGCAGGCGTACATGGCCTCCGGGGTCACGGCCCGGCGGCAGGCCTCGTCGTGGGGGCAGGTTTTGCCGAAGGAGCACGGGTGACAGTCCATGTCCGGCTCCAGGCAGATGTCGCCCGCCCGGTACGGCCCCGTGTCCCAGGGCTGGGCCGTGGCCAGGAAGACCGCGCACAGCGGCACGTTCAGGCCCGCGGCCAGGTGCATGGTCCCGGTGTCGTTGGTCAGCAGGACCCGGCAGCGGCTCAAGACGGCGGCCAGTTCGGTCAGGGAGGTCTTGCCCATGCAGTCGATGAACGGAAAATCCGCGCCCTCGGCAAAACGCGCGCCCAGCCCGGCTTCGCCCCCGGTCCCGAGCAGGACCGGCACCAGGCCGTCCCGCTCGTGGAGCATGCGGGCGGTCCGGAGAAAATAGTCCACGGGCCAGCGGCGGCGCTCCTCGCTGGCTCCCGGTTGCAGGGCGGCAAATCCCGCACCCGTCACGCCCGGCACGGACAGCAGTTCGTCCGCTCGGGCCAGAGCCGCCTCGCCGGGAGCGGCCAGGACCAGGGCATTGCCCTCGCGGTCCAGCCCGGCGGCCCGGCGGAAAAGATCGCAGATGTTGAACGGGCTGGCCCCCCGGTTGGCCCCGGCCAATTGCAGGAACGCGGCCCAGGTGGAGGTGTCCGCGTTGAAGCCGAGTTCGTCCACGGTGAAGCCCGTGGCCTTGCCGGACGCCGGGGTCAGCCCGTAGGCCAGAAGCCGGGAGGAGATCGACGGCGTCAGGTTCACGGTCTCGTCGGGCGGAAAGTTGTCGAACACGGACTGCCGGAAACCGCTCAGGTCGCGCACGGCCAGCCGCCAGTCCCTGTCCAGGCCGGAGAGCAACCCCGCGCCGGGAAAGGCGAAGACCCGATCCACGCCGTCGAGCAGGCTGGCCGCCGAAGCGAAGTTGGACAGGCAGACCAGCCCCACCCGGTGCCCCCGGCTCTTGAAACCGGCGATCACGGGCTGGGTCTGGATGAGGTCCCCAAAACGGGTCAGGTTGATGATTAGGACGTTCACGAGCCAAATCCTTATATATAGACGAACGCGCCGTCGGAAAACCGCCAGCACGCGGGATCATTGCAAAAAAGGAGCCGAATCAGAGGCCGGAACCGGCCTGGACCAGCCGGACGAGCTTTTCCACCGCGTGGATGGCTGCCTTGAGGCGAATCCGCTCTCCCCGGTCCAGGGCCGCCGGGTTGATGTAGTTGTGCGGCGGCAGTCCGGTGCGGTCGCACTCCAGGCCGATCTCGAGCCGCTTGCGCTGCAGGTATTCCCAGGCGTCGAGCAGGGACCGGGAGTGGTGCTCGGAGATGTGTCCGGCCCCGCCCAGGGCGCGGATGCGGTCGCAGGTGTTGTGCGGGTGCACGCCGTGCTTGAGCGCCAGGATGCGCGCGCTGTTGGTCAGGTGGGCCAGGACCGACGACTTGATATTCAGGAACCCGTGCCATGGGCCTTCGCGCTCGGTGATGAACGCCCCGAACAAGGTCAGGGGCAGCCGGTAGTCGGTCAGCTCGCGGACCAGCAGGGACAGGGCGATGGGCTTGGTGCGCACGTAGTCCCACAACCGTTCGCGCATGCGCCGGACCTCCTCCTCGGCCCCGAACACGGCCTGGAAGTCGAGGATCAGCCCGGACTGCCACGGCCCCTTTTCCGCCGGGTTGGACAGCCAGCCGGTCAACCGGTCCAGCCAGGTGTCGAAATCCCCCCGCCATTCGGCATTGCTGACCATGACCCCGCCGTCGCACAGGGAGAGCCCCGCGCCGTCCAGGGCGACGACGATGGACTGGGTGCAGTCATCCACTTCGGCCTCATCCACCTCAATCGGGATGAGCAGGCCGTTGTCCTGGTCCGAGCCCGGGACCATCTCCTCGCGGCCGCCCGAGCCGAACTCCATGAAGGTGCACCGCGAAAGCCACAGGTACTCCACGGCATGGGCCTCGAGCACGGCGGTGACCACGTCGCGGTTGAACCGGGTCAGCCGCTTGCACGCCCGCTCGGCGGTCGCCCCCCGGTCCAGCCACTCCTGGACCAGATCAAGCCGGATGCGGCGGATACCCGCCAGCTTGCCCTCGCGGGCCATGACGCGCAATTCCCCCAAAAGGCCGTCCGGGACGTCTCTCAGACCGTTCACGGGCCGCTCACCGTTCAAATTCCTGTCCAAGCCCACGCTCCATGGCAAAAAGTCCAACCGTTGACCGGGAAAAACCGCCCGTTCGCCGCCGGGGCGTCAGGGGCCCAACCCGCGACCGCCCGGCTTCTACCGCTTACCTGAAAACGGATGCTCCCTTTGTTTTCCCTACTGTAAAAGGGCTTCAACGGCAAACTTTCAACCGTATTGGGGGTAAAAAAATGGACCAAATCGAAAGGATTCGCAAACGGCAGCTCAGCATCGCGCTCGGCGTGGGCATTCCCTATTTCGCCTTCGTCATCGGCGTCTTCCTGCTCGTCTACCTGGGAGGGGCATGGGTAACCGGGACGAGCATCCTGGGATTCCCCCTGCACTACTGGCTGGTGGCCGTGGCCATCTACCCGATCACCTGGGCGCTGTTCATCTGGTACGTGGGCAAGGCCAACGAGATAGAGGATGAAATCGCCGAAACCGTCGCAACTCCGGAAACCATGGACGCCATGGAAGCCCGGGAAGGAGCGTAGTCATGGAACTCGGATATCAGATACCGGTCACGGCCCTGCTGCTCATCGGGGCCATGCTGGCCTTCACCGTGGTCACCACCTTCATGTTCCGTAGCCAGAAAACCTCGGCCGACTATTACCTGGCGGGACGCAAGGTCAACTCTTTCATCAACGCCTCGGCCATTTCCTCGGACTACCTGTCCGCCGCCTCGTTCCTGGGCGTGGCCGGCGTGGCCTTCCTGTTCGGCTTCGACGGGATCATCTACGCCCTGGGCTTCTTCGTGGGCTACATCGCCCTGCTGCTTTTCCTGGCCAGCCCCCTGCGCAAGTTCGGGCGCTACACCGTGCCCGACTTCGTCTCGGAACGCTTCCACTCCAAGACGGCGCGCATTCTCGGCGTGATCGGCGTGCTCTTCATCTCGCTCTTCTACATGGCCCCGCAGATGCTCGGCGCGGGCAAGGTCATGGGCCTGCTGCTCAACCTGGACTACTCCACGTCCATCATCATCATCGCCTGCATCATCACCTTCTACGTCACCGTGGGCGGCATGAAGGCCACCACCGTCAACCAGCTGGTCCAGTTCTGGATCCTGTTCGGGGCCATGTTCCTGCTGGCCTTCATTCCCTTCATGATCAAGGGTCTGACCTACACCGACGTGGTCAAGTTCCTGTCCGAGTTCAAGGGCAGCACGCCCATCACCGGCAAGGAGTTCGACGGGGCCGCCTACACCAGCCCGGCCTACTGGCTGACCAGCCTCAAGGACACCCTGTCCCTGCTGCTCGCGCTCATGTTCGGCACCGCCGGACTGCCGCACATCCTGGTGCGCTTCTACACCGCCCCGGACGGCAAGGCCGCGCGCAGGACCGTCATCTACGTGCTCTTCCTCATCGGCATGTTCTACATCCTGAGCCCCTACGTGGGCCACGTCATCCGCTACGTCTTCCTGCAGGGCGAATCCATGGGCGTCTCCCCGCACCTGATGCAGTGGCTGGCCGACAACGGCAAGAACCTGGCCGTGCCCGTGGCGGGCTCCTACTTCGGCGGTCAGGTCCTGCTCGGCATCGTGGTGGCCGGGGCCTTCGCCGCCATCCTGTCCACCGTGGCCGGGCTGATCATCGCCTCGGCCGGAGCCATCGGCCACGACCTGGTGGTCAACGTCTTCAACCCGGACATGCCCGAACGCTCCCGCGTCAAGGTCGCCCGCGTGGCCTCCATCGCCGTGGGACTGCTCGGCATCCCCCTGGGCTTCTGGGCCGAATCCATGCAAATCGCCATCCTCGTGGGACTGGCCTTCGCCATCGCCGCGTCCACCTTCTTCCCGGTCCTGGTCATGGGCGTGTGGTGGCCGAAGATGACCAAGGGCGGGGCCTGCGCCGGGCTGGTCGTCGGCATCGTTGGCTCGTTCTTCATGATCCTCGGCAAATCCATGCTGCCGCACTTCCTGCAGTACAACAACCCCGGCGGGTTCGTGATGATCCTGTCCTTCATCGCTATTTACACAGTGTCCAAGATGGAATACGCCGCCAAGGGCGAAGACGCCCTGCCGCCCGACACCATGGAGGTCATGGCCCTGCTCCACGGCCCCGAACAAGCGTAACCCCCACACACCCCTCTCCCCATAAAGGGCGGCGCCGAGTCATCTCGGCGCCGCCCTGCGTCGTTTGGGATGCCTCCGGCGGCCGGGGCGCTGCCCCGGACCCCGCCAGAGAACCTTTTGAAAAAGGTTCTCTGGACTCTCCAAAACTTTTTGTCGCCGCTTCGCGGGGGGCCGTGCGGACACAACCGCCCTGCCTCTCTTCCCGTCGCCTTGCTACCCCGCTCATTTCGAGAAGAAGGAGCACTCTTTCTCTCTACCCGCCGCACGCGCGAACGCGCATACAAAAAGTTTAGGAAGGAAAAGGGGATGGGGGTCCGGGGGAAGGGGAGAAGGGGGTACAGCCCGGGTACATAGGTAACACATTAGCCCGGGAACATGGGTAACACTTTGGGCATGAGAGCCTGGAGGTGCCCATGCCCTGGAATGAGGTCAAACCTATGGATCAGCGATGGTTGTTCG
>NZ_JBGLYH010000079.1:0-14764 GCF_041414475.1 Pseudodesulfovibrio karagichevae | reverse complement strand
CCTTCCCCCGGACCCCCATCCCCTCTTCCTTCCTAAACTTTTTGGGCCGCTTCGCGGGGTGGGCTGAACTGGGGAATGGCTCGTTCAATGTAAGGAATGCCTTTACGGTGTGGCGAAAAAGCAATGCTGTATGGAATCCGTTCCTCCTAAAGAAAAAAAGACCGCGATTCGGGCAGAGAAAACGGCGCGCATCTTCTGGAGAAGAAGCACGCCGTCATTCCGTTTTCTCTGCCCGAATCGCGCAACCGGCCCGCCGGAGGCGTCCTCCACGCCGTCGTCCCGCCGACCTACTCCTCCTTGGGCCGCCTGGCCTCGACCGTCTTGCCGGGCTTGAGCTCGAAGGTCTGGCCGAAGATTTCCACGGGCACGATCTTGTCGCCCTGGTGGAAGGCGGTCATGTTCACGCGGTCCTGTTCGATGACCAGGTCGAACCAGATGGACCGCCACAGGAAGGACAGGCGCATCTCGCCCCAGTGCGCGGGCGGGTCCGGGTCGACCTTCATGGGGGTGGAGGACAGGTTGAGCCCGGCGAAGTCCTGTTTGATGACCTCCAGGGTTCCGGCCATGACGCCGGTGTGGATGCCTTCCACGGTGGTGCCGCCCTGGGTGTCGTGGATGTCCGAGTCCATGGCCTCCATGAACCAGTCCCAGGCCACGTCGCTCGGGTAGATGTACTTGGCGATGACCGCGTGGACCACCTTGGACAGGGTGGAGCCGTGGCTGGTCCGCTTCTCGTAGAAGTCGTAGTTGTCCTTGAGCAGCTTGACCGGGTCGTCTATCTCGTGGCCGAGCTTGCGCAGGATGCGGGCCACCTCGTCGGGTTCGAGGATGTACCAGGTCATCAATGTGTCGGCCTGCTTGGCGACCTTGTAGTTGTCCGGGGAATCGCCCTCGGCCTTGAGGATGCGGTCCATGCGGTGGATGGAGTAGAACCGCTGGCGGTAGGAGTCCCAGTCCAGCTCGGGCAGGTCCATGTAGCCGTCGAACTGGCTGATGATCCCGTCCTCGGTCATGATGACGTTGAGCTTGGTGGTCATGTCCCGCCACTTCTCGATTTCCTCACTGGTCAGGCCGATGTGCGCGCCGACCTGCTTGACGAGCGTGGGCGGCAGGGCCTCGAGGATGAACAGGGCCTTTTCGAGCAGCCAGACGACCATGATGTTGGTGTAGGCGTTGTCGCGCAGGCCGGGTTCGGTCGCGCCGGGCAGCTTCTCGTGGAACTCGTCCGGACCCATGACCCCGTCGATGTGGTACTTGTCCTCGGCCTCGTCGTAGGTGGCGATGTTGCCCCAGAACCGGGCGATGTCGAGCATCAGTTCCGCGCCGTGTTCGCGCAGGAAGGTCTGGTCGCCGGTCCAGGACACGTAGCGCCAGGCGTTGACGAAGACCGCGATGGACACGTGCCGCTGGCGGCGGGACAGGTCCGGCCCCCAGGACTTGGCCTCGGGGTTGTAGTGGACCTCCTGGGTCTCCTCGCTGCCGTCGTCCGCAGTCTGCCAGGGGAACATGGCCCCCTTGTAGCCGTTTTCGCGGGCGTATTCGCGGGCCGCGTCGAGGCGGTTGTAGCGGTACATGAGGAGCGCCTTGGAGATGTCCGGGAAGTTGGCGTCGAAGAAGGGCAGGATGTAGACTTCGTCCCAGAAGATGTGGCCCCGGTAGGCCTCGCCGGACAGGCCCCGGGCGGGCATGCCCGCATCGCGGCCCGCGTTGTGCGGGCTGGCCGTGACCAGCAGGTGATAGACGTGCAGCCGGAGCACCCGCTGGACGAAGCGGTCGCCCTTGACCCGGACGTCGGCCTTCTGCCACAGCCCCTTCCAGGACTTGGCGTGCGGGCCGTGCACGCCCTTGAAGGTCTTCACGGCCTTGAGCCCGTCCTGGCACAGCTCGCGCAGGTCGCCCGGCTCGCGGTCGAGCGAGGTACGCACGTAGACGAATTTCTCCAGCCCGTAGCAGTGGTTTTCCCTGACCTGGACGCAGATTTCCTCGGAGACCTTGGACCGGTCCTGGACCACCTCCTTGCGCACCTCGACGGGCTTGCCGTCCTCGAGCAGGCGGGTCTTGGCGGCCATGACGATCTGGTAGCGCGAATGGGAGGTCTCCATGTGCAGGTAGATGCCCTCCCCGCCCTTGCCGCCGCCCACCCGGTTCAGGTGATGGGTGTTCAGGCTGGAGTAGCGGGCCACGCCCTCGTTGCTGACGTTGCCGTCGAGCGACGAGCGGAAGGTCAGCTTGGCCGAATAGTTGAGCGGGGTGTAGTCGAATTGCAGGGCCAGCAGGTGCGGCTCGGCCATGGAGGCCACGCGCCGGGAGGAGATGCGGGTGATGCGCCCCACCTGGTCGCGGACCACCAGATGGCGCTCCATGACGGCCTCGCGCATGTTCAGCCGATGGGAGTAGCTCAGGATTTCCATGGACAGGGGCGAGACGAACTCGCCGTTGCCGATCTTGACGGAAACGGGCAGCCAGTTGGGGCAGTTGACCAGGTCGTTGTTCCAGATCTCGCGCCCCTCCACGTCGCTGGGGGTCTTGTTGAAGATGCCGGAGATGTAGGTGCCGGGGTAGAAGTAATAGGACGAGCACTCGCACTCGTAGGCCCCGCGCGAGCCGAGGTAGCCGTTGCCCACGCAGGTTAGGGTCTCGCGCAGCTTCTCGTCGCCCGGCTCGAAGCCGTGGTAGGTCAGGTACCATTCGTCCGTGGCCATGCCGGACTCGAACCATTCCATGAGGTCGTCCACGGAGATCTCGCCCAGGTCGGACACGACCATGTCGGCCCCGAACCGCTTCAGCATCTCGCCGCCGATGTTCCGGGCCACGCCGAGCGTCAGCCCGAAGTTGCCCGCGCAACCGGCCTGGACGCCGGACAGGGCGTCCTCCACCACGGCGCACTCGCCGGGGACCAAGCCCATCTTTTCGGCGGCGGTGATGAAGATGTCCGGCTCGGGCTTGCCCTTGAGGTCGAGCTCGGCCGAGACCACGCCGTCCACGTGGGCGTCGAACAGGTCGGTCAGCCCGGCCAGCTCCAGGACGAGCATGCCGTTGCGGCTGGAGGTGGCCAGGGCCACGAGCACGCCGTTGCGCTTGAGCTCCTTGACCAGGGCCACGGAGGTGTCGAAGACCTCGGGCCCCTGTTCCTTGAGGATTTCCTGGAAGAGCGCGTTCTTCTTGTTGCCGATGGCGCAGACCGTGCCGAAGCCGGGCGCGTCCTCCGGGGTGCCGGGGTCGAGGCGGATGTTCCGGGACTTGAGGAAGCTGAGCACGCCCTCGAAGCGCGGCTTGCCGTCCACGTAGTTCTGGTAGTCGCTGGTGCGGTCAAAGGGCTCGAACGGGGTGTTCGTCTCCTCGGCATGGAGCTTGAGGAATTCGTTGAACGAGGCCTCCCACGCCTGGGCATGCACCTTTGCGGTCCGGGTGATGACGCCGTCCAGGTCGAAGACGACGCCCTTGAGTGTGATTGCTGCCACGGATCACTCCTTTGAATGTTGATTCTCCGGTGTCCGGGTCACAGGGTACCCAGAATGGTCACGAGCATGTCCGGCTCGGGCACGATGAGCGCCGCGCCGGTCAGGCCGGTCACCCGCTTCGCCAATTCCTCCTTGCGGGTCACGAAAATTGCGCGCGTGTCCGGCGACAGGGCCAGGGCGGCCTCGAGCATGGGCACGTCCGAGCCGGTGTCGCCGCAGATCAGCCCGACCCCGCTTGCCAGGCCCAGGCCGAGCTCTTCGTTGAGGAACTTCACGCCGTCGCCCTTGTCGAAATCCTTGAGCCCCCCGTTGCTCTCCACGGTGAGGATGATCTCCACGTCCAGGCCGGTGTCCTCGATGCGGAAGTTGCGCCCGCCCGGGTCCAGGTCGCGCACCAGGCCTTCGAGGGTGGTCAGGAAGGCCTCGGACTCGGCCTTGTCGATGGACCCGCCGATGTCCTGGCGGGCCACGGTGGATTGCCCGAACTTGAATTGCAGGCCCGAGCCGATGAGGGTGAACTTCTCGTGTTCGGGCCGCCCGGTCAGTTCGGTCAGCCGCGCGTTGAGCGCGTCCATGGCCGCCTGCTTGTCCGGGGTGATGTCCAGCCGCCGGACCAGGCCGTCGCGGTCCAGGCACTCGCGTCCCTTGGACGCCGCGTAATAGAACTCGCCGTCCGGGTTGACCGATATCCGGATCAGCCCGTCCAGGGGGGCCGAGGTCAGGATGACCGGCTTGTCCACGTGGGTGCGGGCGAAGCGGGTCAGGAAGACCGCGTTGTATACGGACTGGATGGAGGTCAGGTAGCGGGCGCAGTAGTTGTTGACCGTGCCGTCGCGGTCCGTGACCAGGCTGTCCAGGTCGACGCCGCGCAACAGCTCCCGGCCGCGCCCCACGTATTCGTCGAAATCCGGGTGGAAGTCGGCCAGCATCTCCAGGAAAGTCTCCTCGCCTTCCTCCAGGTAGAAGAGGTCCTTGCGGGTCTCGTCGATCTCGTAGCCCATGTCCAGGGTGATGGTCCGGCCGCCGGAGAGGCGGAGACGTCTGCCCCCCTCCTCCTCGGGCACCGCTTCGAGCGATTCCAGGAGGTTGGACAGGGAGGCCGGGATGTCCCGATCGACCGTTTCCCTGTTGAGGATCGCGGCCACGGCCCGCTTCCGGAGGTTCCGGGAAGCGGCCATGAGCGCGTAGAAATCCTTCAGCGTCTTCAGTTCAACGTGTTCGATACCGGCCATCCGCCCTCCTTTTAGTATGTGAAACGCACGGTGTAGTTGATCACCTTCCCCTCCTTGCCGACGGAGGGAGCGACGCCCTTGAGATCGAATTCGATGGTGCCCGCGTCCTTGGCCGTGTACGGCGTGTCCGCGTTCAGCACGGTCCACTGCCCGGCCAGGGATTCCATGAGCCGGATGTCCTTGGGCTCGGGCGAGCCGTTGCGCACTGTGATGCGCCAGCCGACCTCGGCCGCGTTCTTGCCGATGCGGTTGAAGCTGGTCTGCACGCGCTCAACGTTGACGTCGAAGGAGCGACCGATGACCAGCCGGACCTCGCCGCCCTCGGCCACGTGGCCGATACGCGCCTCGCCCGCCAGCAGCTTGGTGCCGTTCGAGTCGGGCATGAACACGCGGACCACGCCCGCGGGCATGGGCTTGCCCAGGTTGTTCGCCTGGGTGTCTGTGAAGAGCAGGGCCGATTCCACGCTCTGGTCGATCTTGCCGGCGCGCTGGTTCGGGCCGCTGTGGAAGCGGCTGGACAGTTCGGTCGTGACCGGGATGTTCGCGGCCGAGAACAGCCCCACCTGTTTGGAGCCGGACGCCGGGATGGCGACGTACCGGCCCAGGTCATACACGTGGTACTGGGAGAACGACTCCTCGGCGGCCATGGCCGGAGCCGGGGCCGATTCCATGACCATGCCGTCGGCCATCATGGCGTTGGCCCGCATGAACATCTTGGGCGCGGCCGCCCGCTGCACGTCCCCGGCGATGAGGCGCAGGTCCGCGCCGGGAAAGGCGTGGTTCGAGCTGTTCTCCACCGTGGCCCAGGCGTCCAGGTCGGCGGTGCCGCCGGACTGGCTCACGGTCAGGTTGTAGTCCGCGCGCCAGGTCAGCCCGCCCATGAGATAGCTCAGGGCCACGTTCTTGCGCCCGGCCACCTGGCTTCGCGTGGTCAGGGTCAGGGTCGGCTCGGCGTCGAGCCCCTTGGGCATCTCGGGCAGGAGCAGGGCCTCGTAGGAGCCCACGTAGACCTCCTTGCCCATGGCGAAGATGGGCCGGTCCGCGTTGGCCAGCAGCTTGGCCTTGCGCAGGATGCGCGCGTTGGCGTCCGCCGGGTCGGGCAGGATCACGGACAGCTCCTTGCCGATGTAGGCGTCGAGGAGGTTGGCCGCCGTGATCGGCTTGTAGGAATATTCGACGTCCTGCACTGTCATGTCCGGGGCCGTGGCCCGGATGGAGGACGGATCCACGGTGGACGGGATATCGGTGAAGACCACGGCGGCGGCCCCTTCGGGCAGGGTCACCACGCGGGACTCGGTCACTTGCGCCTGGCCGGAATTGTACACGGCCAGCAAGGAACCGGCGGCCTGCGCGGCCCCGGCGAGGGGAACGAGGAGAAAAAGCACTATGGCGAGCAGCGGGGTGGCGGAAAAACATGGCCGATTCATCGGTCCTCCGGGGTTGGTTCGAGGGTGCGTAGGGACAAAGTATCAGTGCCTAGCCTCCAAGATACACGGCCCGGATCGTTTTTGCAAAAATATAACAAAGAATATCACCACAACCATAGACTGCCCCGGACCACGGCGGACAGCGGTCCCGAACCGGACCGGCATCCATTTCCCGACTCGCCATCAAACCCGATATCTGGTAGAAGAAGACCCGCATGAAAATTCTCATTATCGATGATTCCAAGGCCACGGCGATTCAGCTGACCGAGATGCTGCTGGGCGCGGGCCATACCGACGTGTCGGACGTGGACAGCCTGGACCTGGCGCTGGACACCCTGCAGCGTTCCGTGGCCGGGGACACGCCCGTGGACCTGGTGCTCATCGATCTCGAGAACCACGACACCGACGGCATCGCCGCCATCCTGACGCTCAAGTCCCATCGCGAGTTCGAGGAAATCCCGATCATCGCCGTGGCCCCGAACGACGGTTCCGACGAGCTGGACCGCGCCTTCGCGGCCGGGGCCTCGGACTACATCGTCAAGCCCGTGGGCCGCACCGAGCTGCGCGCCCGGGTGCGCTCCGCCCTGCAGCTGCGCCGCGAGATGCTCAAGCGCATGCTCCGCGAGCGCGAATTGGAGCGCCTGGCCCGCAAGCTGGAACGCATGTCCAACCAGGACGGACTGACCGGCCTGGCCAACCGCCGCTGCTTCGACGACACGCTCATCCGCGAATGGGTGCGCAACGGACGCGAGGACAACCCCCTGGGCCTGCTGATGATCGACATCGACCACTTCAAAGCCTACAATGACGCGCTGGGTCACGTGGACGGCGACATCTGCCTGCGCGGCGTGGCCCGGGCCATCCGCGACGCCACCAACCGGCCCGGCGACCTGGTGGCCCGCTACGGCGGCGAGGAGTTCGCCATCATCCTGCCCAACACCGACTTCGACGGCGCCCGCGTGGTAGCCGAGAACATCCACGCCAACCTGGGCAGATCCTGCATCAGCCACCCCAACTCCCAGGTGGCCTGCAACGTGACCGTGTCCATCGGCGTGGCCGCCACCGTGCCCACCTGCGACACCACCCCGGAACACCTCATCCAGGCCGCCGACCGCGCCCTCTACCAGGCCAAACAGTCCGGCCGCAACCGCACCGAATCCATCTGCCTCCCCGGCCCCGACCAAGTCCGGCAATAGGAATCGGGGGAAGGGGAAGAGGGGACCCTTTGCAAGGGGGCCCCTCTTCCCCTTCCTCCGACCCCTCATCCCCATCTCCCCCCGAAACTCTTTGTCGCCGCTTCGCGGGATGGATGCACGCCGTTGCGGTGGGTTCGTCACCAATGAGAACGCACACCATATGGAGCGACTCGGGTGCACCGCACCCGACAGCGGCTCTCCCCCGCGCTCGCACAATGCAAGGCTTTCGAGAGGGGGCCAGCTGTGCATTTTCTTCCGGCCGGGTCAACCGCAGCGTGCCCCAGCTCTTAGGCCGAGCTAGCTTGGTCTTAGAGATGACGACAGCAGCGATAGCCGTCTACGTGAGGATTGGACCGGCCGGGAAAAATGTGCAGATGGCCCGCTCTCGGAAGCCGCGCGCCGCGCAAAAGGAAAGAGGGGCCATGCGCTCCGGGGAGGAAAGCGCATGGCCACAGGGATGTGGGCGGCCGCCTGCAAGGATCAAGCGACCGCGAGGAACTAGGGGGAATACGAAAAACTAGCGAAGGAAATGGATGGACAGGTAGCTGCCGCAGCAGGGGCACACCTTGACCGGAGAGGTTCTGCCCTCGTCGTCGCGGATGACCGCCTCCCAGGGGATGAAGCCGTCGAGGGTGTACTGGACCATCAGCCTGTGACCACACTTGCAAAAACGTTCCTGCATGACTCTCTCCTTGCTTGTATCGCACCGTGGTGCGTGTGTCGTACTTATTGACTCAACGTGATTCTTTAATAAACAGTCCTCGGCTTTTCTGTCAACTATTTTTTTACATTTTGTTGTGCTTTTCCCTACAAATTGTCTACTTTTAAAAATCGTATGCTATTTCAGAAAGATACAAAAAGGCCCCCGGTGCGCGATGCGCAGCGGGGGCCCGGTTTGGCGATGGGAAAAGGAGTCAGCGGTATTCGCGGGAGGCCCAGAGAATCTGGCCGATGACGCGCACGTTGTCGAGCTCGTCGCCGGACAGGTGGATGGGCGAATAGTCCACGTTGTCGCTGCGGAGCACCAGGGTGCCGGGGAGGCGTTCCACGCGTTTGACCATGACCGTGTCCTCCACGCCCACGGCGTAGATGCCGCCGGACAGGACGTCGGTGCGCGACTGGTCGATGAGGACCATGTCCCCTTCCTTGATCTCCGGCTCCATGGAGTTGCCGATGACCTCCATGAGGACCATGTTGGCCGGGTTGCCCCGGTGGTTCAGCCAGTCGGAGCGGAAGGAGTAGTACCCTTCCACCTGGCCCTCGGTCTCGAACGAGCCGCCGCCCGCGCAGAGCCGGGCGCGCACCTTGGGAATCTCCGCATAGCACGCCCCGTCCTCGGCGGCGGCCGCTAGGGCCGCCTCGGGCCGGGGGAAGCCCTTGCCCTGCTCCAGCCACAGCGGGTTCAACCCGAACCGGGCGGACAGGTCCAGAATCCAGCGGGCGGGCACGGCGTTCTTGCGCTTGGCCAGGGACACCGCCGCCCGCCCCACGTCCAGCTCGCGGGCCAGCTGGGACTGGTTGTTGATCTCCGTTTCCGAACAGAGACGCTTGAAAAACGCTTCAAATCCGTTGCTCATTGTTGCGCCTTGGTTAATGAATGTTGCTGAACAAATGTTTACTATCGATTAACCAGACTGTCAACCATAGAAACAGTCTTTGTCGATTCAAACGCACGGTCCCGGAAGCCTTGATTCGGAGACGACGCGTGCCCTCTTTACATATTATAAATAGATAGGCCCGGGGTGGAAGCAGGAAGGCTTCCACCCCGGACCGTTGTTACCGTGGGTCAGAGATGCCGTGTGCGATCAGATGACCTTGAGCCGACCGTCCAGGGCCAGACCAGCGGCCGGGGACAGGACGGGCAGGCTCTTGATGTGGGCGATGATCTCGTTGCGGTAGACCAGCCCGGTGTCGGACTTGGCCAGGGATTTGATGTCGAAGCCCACGATCCCGCCGGGCACGCCCCCGCCGATGGGGTTGCCGTTCCAGCTCTCGCCGTAGCCGCCCGCAGCCACATAGGAATTCATGGCCACGCGAAAGGTCTTGTCCAGCACGTCCTTGAGCGGCGCGCCCTGGATGACGATGCTTGAGGCCGTGGCCCCGACGGCCGAGCCGTTCAGGTTCAGGATGTAGCGCAGGCCGGAGGAGAAGTGCAGGAACCCGCGCGACACGTAGCCGGTCACGTCCACCCGCTTGTCGCCCTTCAGTTCCTCGGGCCGGACCAGCCGCTTGGCGTTGCTGTCGAGCATGGCCGCGATCTGCCTGCCGGTCATCTCCACCAGGACCACAGTGTCCGCGAACGGCATGACGTTGTACCAGTCCTGGAAGGTCAGCGCGCCCGACGTGGGGATGCCGCTGGCGAACCCGGTGGCGTTGAACAGGCTGACGTCCACCCGCCCCTCGGGAAACGTCGCGGACCGCGCCACCAGGGCGTCGTTCATGAAGTTGGCCAACTCCATCTCCCGCGTGTACCGGGCCGCGAAGACCTCGTCGGTGGACACCGGCGGGTTGCCGGTCACCCTGCCGATCTCCCCGGCCATCTTGCCCGCCAGGTTGGCCATCAGGGGCGCGACGTGCGCCGCCTCGAAGCCGGCGTGGAAATCCCTGTCGTGCTCCAGCCCGGCGAATTTGGGGTCTCCCTCGGCCACGCGCTCGTCACGTTTTTTGATCTTGTGCAAGCGGGCCTCCACCTTTGGTTCGCCGCCCGGGTTGAGAATCATGGTGACCTCGCCCACGTGGCTGGCCCGGCCGCCCGCCTGAACGATGGGCACGCCGCCGACCACGTTCTCCGGGGCCAGGCCGTCCTCGTTCAGCGCAGTGTGGGTGTGACCGCCGATGACCAGGGCCGGGCAGGACGCGGACTTGGCCACGGCCTCGGCAATCAGCTTGTCGCCCTCGCTCAGGAAGCGGTCCGCCCCGGCCTTGCCCGAGCGCCCGTCGGACAGCCCGTAGCCGCAGTGGGACAGGACCACGAGCAGGTCCACATGGCGGCTCAGCTCCGGGACCAGGTTGCGCACGGCCTGAACCGGGCTGCCCACGTCCAGGCCGGGGTCCTTCTCGGTCTTGGTGTGGGTGTCCACCGGGGTGGTCAGGCCGATGAGCCCGATGCGCACGCCCTTGGCCACACCGATGACCGCCGGGTAGTAGTCGCGGCCGCTTTTCAGGTGCGCGGAGCCGAACAGATTGGCGGACAGCAGCGGGAAGCGCGCGGCCTCGCGGATGCCCTTGCGCAGGACCGCCGCGCCCCGGTCGAACTCGTGGTTGCCGAGCGCCCCGCAGTCCAACCCGGCCGCCGTGTAGACCGTATAGGCCGGGTCCACCACATACTCGTCCGTGCTCCAGCCCACCAGTTCGTCGAAGACCGACCCGGTGTGATCGTCGCCCGCGTCGAGCAGCAGGACAACGTCGTCCGGCCCTGCGGCGGCGCGCCGGGCCTCCACCAGGGCGACCATCTGCGAGAACGGATGGGTGGTCCCCTTCTTCGTGTTGGGCAGGGAGATCATGTTGTGCAGGTCATTAAAATGCATGATGTGCAACACTTTGGATTTACTTGCACTTGATTCTGTAGGCAGGGGCGCGCCGGAGATGGCGGAGACCGGCCCGGCCAGGGCGTCGCCGCTCAGCCAGTAGAGCTGTTCGAACGCGCCGTGGGGGTTGGGGGTGCCCGCCTGGGCCATGAGGCTGCCGGGCGCGGCCTGGGCCGCGCGGGCGGGGAAAAAGGGCACGGCGTCGAGTCCGGCGCCGAGCAGCGTGGTCAGGGAAAGCTTGATGAATTCACGACGGGTTGCCATGCGGATACTCCCTTGAATTGAAAGATAAAACGGGCGTCGAGAGACGCCCTGTTCAGGGGAGGATACATGGCGGTTGCACGCCGGAAGTGAACACGGTGCGGCAATATGGAGACAGCTTGGCGACGGTCGTGCCGCCGCCCGGCCCGCGTGTCGGGCCGGGACGTGGGCCCGCCTAGATCAGGTCCTTGTAGTCCTTGGCGGCGGCCGTCACGGAGCGCAGGCTGAAGTTCAGCTCCAGCCGCTCCACGCTGGCCTCATCGAGGACCACCTCCACGGTCTGGCCCAGGTAGAAGGACTGGCCGGTGCGCTCGCCCACGAGCATCTCGCGCAAGGGCCAGTAGGTGTAGTAGTCGTCGTCCATGGTGGACAGCCGGACCAACCCCTCGGCCATGACCTCCTTGAGCTCCACGAAGAAGCCGAAGTCGGTGATGTGCGAGATGACCGCGTCGAAGGTCTCGCCCACCTTGTCGCGCATGAACAGGACGGTCACGCGCTTGAGAATCTCGCGCTCGGCGTCCATGGCCACCCGTTCGCGGCTGGACAGCTGGTTGGCCACGTTGAGCAGCTTCTTGTGGCCCGGCACGGGCGCGGGCACGCCCTCGCCCTCATGCAGGGCGGCCTTGACCAGCCGGTGGACCACCAGGTCGGCGTAGCGCCGGATGGGTGAGGTGAAGTGCGCGTATTCCTCGCTCGCCAGGCCGAAGTGGCCCTCGTTGTCCGGCGAGTACTTGGCCTGCTTCATGGAGCGCAGAAGCATGCGGTTGACGATGTACTCCTTGTCCGTCCCCTCCATGGAAGACACCAGCATCTGGAGCTTCTTGGGGGTGATCTCCTTGGGCATGACCACGGACTTGTCCGTGCGCGACAGCAGCCGGAACAGGTTCTTGAGCTTCTCCTCGTCCGCCGCGGGATGGATGCGGAACATGCAGGGCAGGCCGCGCTCCACCAGGAAGTGGGCCACGGCCTCGTTGGCCGCGATCATGAACTCCTCGATGAGCTGGTTGGCGAAGTTGCGCTGCCTGGGCCGGATGTCCTCGGTCTCGCCGTGCACGTCGAAGAATATCTCGGGCTCGGGCAGGTCGAAGTCCAGCGACCCGCGCTTGACGCGCAGCAGATTGATCTTGCGGGCCAGCTCCTCGGACAGTTCGAGCATGGCGATCAGGTCCGGGGCGATGGTCTTGCGGGACTCGGCCTGTTTCTCGATGATCGCGTCGCGCACCTGGGAATAGGTCAGCCGGGCGTGGCTGCGGATGACCGCCGGGAACAGCTCGGTCTTCACGGTGCGCCCGTCCGGGTCGGTGTCCATGCAGGCCACCATGGTCAGGCGCGGCACGTCCGGGTTGAGCGAGCACAATCCGTTGGACAGCTTCTCCGGGAACATGGGCTCCACGGACCGGGGGAAATAATAGGAGTTGCCGCGCTCGAACGCCTCGCGGTCGAGCGGCGAGCCCTCGGGCACGTAGTGGGACACGTCGGCGATGGCCACCCACAACCGGTAGCCCTTCCCCCGCCGCTCCACCAGGACGGCGTCGTCGAAGTCGCGGGCCGTGGCCCCGTCGATGGTCACGAACGGCTTCTTGGTCAGGTCGCGGCGGCCCGCGAAGTCCTTCCTGGACGGCTCGGGCGGCAGGGTCTCGGCCTGGGTCATGGACCCGGACGGGAAGCGCGTGCGGATGTTGTGGTTGGACTTGACCAGGGCCTCCTGCACGGCAATGTCGGTCTCCTCGCCCAGCCGCTTGGTGATCTGCCCTTCCCACATGGTCGGGTCGATGCGCTCGCCAGGCGCGCACAGGGCGATCTCGCCCGGCTTGACCTTGATGGACTCGTCCTTGAGCGTGGCGATGATCCCGAAGTTGAGCCTCGGGTCCGACGGGCGGCAGAGCCATTCGCCGCCGGTCATCTTCTTGACCACCTTGACCGGCAGGACCTTGCGCCCGCGCTCCAGGATGCGCACGATGCGCCCCTCGGCGTTGCGCCCGGCCTTGGGTTCGCCGACCACCGAGACGACCACGCGGTCGCCGTGCCAGGCGTCGTTCAGGTCGCGCTGGTTGACGAAGACGTCCTTGCGCCGGGAGTCCTCCGGGACCACGAAGCCGTAGCCCTGGCGCTGGATTTCCAGCCGCCCGGTGATGCAGTGCATGGACTCGGCCAGACCGTAGCCGCGCCGGATACGCACCAGCTTGCCGTTCTGGACCAGTTCCTTGAGCTGGTCCTTGACCAGGGCCTTGTCCTTCTTCTTGAGCTTGAGCTGGCGGATGATCTCGGCCCGGGACATGGGCCGCTTCACTTCCTTGAACAGTTTGAGCAGCACGGCCGGGGACAGGGGCGGCGTGGAAGGCCTGGGTTGAGAGCGTTTCTTTTTAACCATTGTCGTCTCCCTTGGCGGACGGCAGGTCCGCCTCGTGCCGGGCTTTGTAATCCGCCGCGTGTTCGGCGCGATCCGCGCGGCGCAGCCTGAAGGAATCGTAGCGCCGGTCCCACCAGGTGGAGAATTTCGCTTTCTCGCCCAGGGTGGACGGCCCGAACTCCAGGCTCAGGTCGAACTGCCAGAAGATCTCGGTGCACATGGCCCCGAGCTTGACCGCGTCCTTGGGCGTGCACAGGATCGCCGCGCAGCCGAGCTGGGCGGCCTCCTGGACCAGGTCCAGGACGTCCTGTTTGGAATAGGTGTGATGATCCCGGAAGACCCGGTGCCTCTTGGGCGGATAGCCGAGGTACGCCTCGGCCGTGGCGCTGACCTGGGCCGGGTCGCCCACGCCCGTGGCCAGCAGGTACGGCTCGCCCTCGAAGTCGCGGACGGTCTCGCCGCCGACCACGCTGCGCAGGCCGGTGGGCGCGAGCCGGAAGCTGAACACCGGCTTGCCGAACCGCAACAACCGCTCCAGGATGCGCGGCTTGAGCAGGGCGAACCCCTTGGGTCCGACCTTGATCAGGAAGGCGTCGGCGCGCTTCAGCGCGGCCTCTGGTTCGCGCCAGGAGCCCGCCGGGATGACCCGGTTCCACCCCTCGCGCAGGTCGTCGGGCCGGAGCAGCACGAGATTCACGTGCCGCTGCACGGCCATGTGCTGGAACCCGTCGTCCAGGATGATCAGCTCGGGGTGCGCCTTCCGCATGGCCAGCTTGCCCGCCCTTGTGCGGTCCGGGTCCACCAGGACCAGGGTCTTCTCGTGGGCGCGGGCGAGCATCAACGGCTCGTCCCCGGCCTCCTCGGCCAGCGCGCCCGGCTTGACCTCGTAGGGCAGATGGTCGGGCTTGGCCCGGTAGCCGCGCGTCAGCAGGGCCACCGGGATGGACTTGGACTCGGCCCAGCCGAGCAGCCAGTCGGCCACCGGGGTCTTGCCCGAGCCGCCCCAGCCGATGTTGCCCACCGACACGGTCAGCGCGGACGCCTCCCAGCGGGGCAGCAGCCCCCGGCGGTACAGCTCGGCGCGCACGCGCATGACCCCGCCGTAGACCCAGGAAAAGGGACGCAGCAGCGGATACAGGGCGCGTTGCAGATCGGTCACGGTCTCGGGCATGTCGCTCCAGGGAAAAGATTCGTCATTGAAGAAGCATACGTCCCTCCCATGCCGCTGGCAAGGGATTGTGTCGCCTGCGGCGACCGGGGGAAGGGGGAAAGGAAACCCTTTGGAAAGGGTTTCCTTTCCCCCTTCCCCC
>NZ_JBGLYH010000078.1:0-15182 GCF_041414475.1 Pseudodesulfovibrio karagichevae | reverse complement strand
TGCCAAGCTACTCCCACCCGCACGCGTAACAGCCCGTCACCCCGCTTCCGCACGCCCCTGCCGCAGGCACACAAAAAGTTTGGGAGGGTCCAGGGAACCTTTTCCCAAAAGGTTCCCTGGCGGGGTCTGGGGCAGCGCCCCAGCCGCCGGAGGCGCAACAAAAAAGCCCCGCCGGGAGTGACTCCGGGCGGGGCTTTTTTGTTGGCGTTGACGCGCTATTGCATGGCGTTGTGTGCGGGCCTGGATTTTTGTCCGGAGACCACGACCATGTTCCGGCCGTTGTTCTTGGCCTGGTAGAGGGCCTTGTCGGCCTTGAGCACGAGGTCGTCGTCGCTGGCGGCCAGGGAGCCGCCTTCCACAGAGGCGATGCCGATGGAGGCGGTCACGGAGAAGTCCTGGCCGTCGAAATGGAAGGCGCAGTTTTCGATGGCGGTGCGCACGCGTTCGGCGAGTTTCCAGGCGGACTCTTCGCTGGTGTGGGGCAGCAGGACGACGAACTCCTCACCGCCGTAGCGGGCGGCGAGGTCGGTGGTACGAAACACGGTGGACAGGATTTCGCCGACCTTGCGCAGGACGAGATCGCCGGCCTTGTGCCCGTAGGTGTCGTTGACGGATTTGAAGTGGTCAAGGTCGACCATGAGCAGGGAGAGGTCGTGATGATACCGTGATCTACGCTTGATCTCGTAGACCAGGCGCTCGTCGAAGGAGCGACGGTTGTAGAGCTTGGTCAGGCCGTCGCGGTCGGCGCGGAGCTTGACCTCCTTGAAGGCCAGGGCGTTGCGCAGGGCCAGGCCCACGTGGTTGACGGCGGAACGCAGGGTTTCGACCTGATCCCGGCCCAGCCGATAGCCGGGTTCGCAGAGCAGCGCCAGACAGCCGAAGGTCTGGTGTCCGGCGGTGAGCGGCATGGTCACGAGCTTGCCCTGGTCCGGGGCATGGGAATATTCGGACCTGCGCACGGGGTCGGTGTAGGAGACCTGGAAGCCGTTGACCGCGCCCGCGCCCATGGAGCTGGCCGAGGCCATGATCTGTTCGATCCAGTCGGACTCCACGGCCGGGGGCATCTTGCCGTTGAGGATGATTTCCACTTCGGCGGCGTTGTCCGAGCCGGTGTTCCAGAAGGCGGCGTGCAGCACCTTGACGGGCAGGACAAGGCCCAGGGAGTTCTTGGCGTTGGCCAGGATGGTCGAGGCGTCCAGGCTTTCGGTGGCCGAGGCGAGCAGCTTGTTCAGGAACATGAGCTGGTCGGTCTTGCGGGCCAGCAGTTCGCGCTCGAGCATGATCTCTTCGGTCATCCGGTAGATGTCGGAATAGAGGCTCTTGACCTCCTTGGCGCGGAACATGACGTCCTGGATCTTGGGCCGGGTCAGGGGCAGGCCCACCACGGTCAGGAACCCTTCGGCCAGGACCTGGTCCATCTCGAGTTCCGAGTCGCCGTCCTGGATGAGGATGCGATGGGTCTCGTCCCGGTCGCGGTATTCCTGTCTGCGGGATTCGGGGAACCCGCACCAGACCGACCAGGGAATCCAGGCGGCCGAGGGTTTCTCCTCCTGCTCCAGTTCGCGGGTGACGGGCAAGGCGCCCTCGGGAAAATTGCGGACGTGAAAACCGGGGCCAACGCCCTCTTCGATCTGGCGCACCATGGTTTCGCTGAGGCCGAGGCCCCACATCAACTCGGGCCGCCGGCCTCGTTTCATGGACTGTCTAGGCATTCTGCATCGTACTCCTTTACGACGTCAAAATTTTGGCGAACCGTTCCGCCACGCATGGAATTGAGCAAAATCGGGGCCACCCGGTGTTACGGACGGGAGAGGATGGGCAAAAGGAACGACAGGGAACTGATATGGCAGGGGAAAATAGTATGGAAACAGGCTGAGACCGGGGCCGGGGCGGCACAATCTGCCCCCTGCCGGAGTGCCCGACCATTGACAAACGGGCCGGGAACGGTCTTTACCTAGGCATGACAGGAATAAAACGCATCTGGGGGACGCTGGATCCCTTTTTCGAGGGCGGCCCCGTCCTGGGCCGGACCGTGGCCAACGTGGGCTTCCTGGACGCCCTGCTCAGGGCCGACCCGTTCGACGAATACCATTTCTTCCTGCCCGATCGACGGGCCCTGGACCCGCTGCGGCAGCACCTGGAACGGACCGCGCCAGGCTTGCTGGAGGGGGAGCGCGTCCGGCTCATGCTCCGGGAGGCATTGCCCGGACGGCTGGCCGACACGGACTACCACTGCTTCCACCTGTCGGACTGCATCACCAGCCAACCGTTTCTTTCGCGCATGCGCAACCAATTGAGCGAACGCATCTTTCCGGTCACCGGGCCGATCCACTCCCTGAGCTACGCGGGCTATCCCAAGGCGTTTCTGCAGCACCTGTGGCCCGGCGCCACCCGGCGCGACGCCATCGTCTGCACCTCGGCCGCGGGCCGACGCGCGGTGGAGGGATTCTTCAGGCAACTGCGCGCGGGGTTCGGCCTCGCTGCGGCCACCCATCCCGGCCCGAGGCTCGAACGCATCCCCCTGGCCGTGGACGCGGACGCCTATGCGCCCGCCGGGGAGCGGGAGGACGGCCCGACGCGCATCCTGGTCTTCGGCCGCATCTCCCACCATTCGAAAATGGATTTGGTGCCGCTCGTCCGCGCCCTGCACCGGCTGGTCCAGGACGGGCTCGACCCGCACGCCGTGGAGCTGGTCCTGGCGGGCTGGGCCGAACAGGAAACGCACGTCCTGGACACTCTGACCCACCTGGCGGCCAACGCGGGCATCCCCATGAGCGTGGTCCTGCGGCCGGGCGAGGCGCGCAAGCGGGAGCTGTTCCAAAAGGCGGACGTGTTTGTGTCCATCGCGGACAACCCGCAGGAGACCTTCGGCATCACCCTGGTCGAGGCCGGGGCCTTCGGCCTGCCCGTGGTGGCCTCGGATTACGACGGCTACCGGGACATCGTGGCCCACGGCGAGACGGGGCTGCTGGTGCCGACCATGGGGCCCGCCGAGACCCCGGACGTGGACCTGACCGCGCCGCTGAATTTCGACAACCACTACCACCTCTCCCTGGCCCAGGCCACGGCCGTGGACATCCCGGCCCTGGCCGAGGCGCTCGGGCGGCTCATCCGCAACCCGGAGCTGCGCGCGGCCATGGGCGCGGCCGGACGCGACCGGGTGCGCCGCCTGTTCCACTGGCCGGTGGTCATCGGGCAGTATACGGCCCTGTGGGACGCGCTGTGGGAAGAGCCGGTCGAGGCCGGGCCGCTGCGCGATCTGGCGCATCCCCTGGCCCCGGAATACGGGCGCATCTTCGGCCACTACCCGGCCCGGACCCTTGACGATCCGGTGAAACTGACCGTGGGCCGCACGGGCGAAGCATTTTACCGAAACCGTGATTTCCCCAATCTGTACGCGGGGCTGAAGGACGCCATCGACCCCGAGGCGGTCCGGCGGCTGGCCTTTTTCGCCCGCAACCCGGTTGACAGCGCCACCCTGATACGCAAGGTTTCGGACGTGGCGCCCCACCTGAATGTCACCCAGATCAAAAATCATATCCTGTGGGCGCTCAAGCAGGATATCCTGCAAACCACGGAATGATTCCAACCCGGCGTTCACAACCCGGAGGCATATATGAAAGCTCTCAGAGCAGCCCGCATGGAGCGATGTATCGGCTGCCATTCCTGTTCGCTGGCCTGCGCGAGACAGGTCCACAAGGTCCTTTCCTGGAACAAGGCGGGCATCCGCATCTCGTCGGCGGGCGGCCTGTCCACGGGCTTCGAGGCGCGCGTCTGCCTGGCCTGCCACCCGGCCCCCTGCGCCGAGGCCTGCCCCACGGGCTCGTTGTCCCAGCGCCGTGACGGCGGCGTGATCCAGAAGCGGAACCTGTGCATCCGCTGCGGCAAATGCGCCCTGGCCTGCCCGGTGGACGCCATCTTCCTGGACCACCTGGTCAACCCGTACGTGTGCATCCACTGCGGCCAGTGCGTGCCCTACTGCCCGCACGACTGCCTGGAACTGGTGGACCTGCCGTCCAAGGAAAAGGAGGAAGCCAATGATTAGAGACTTCTTCCGCGTCATGGTGGTCAACCTGACCACGGGCAAGACCCATCTCAAGGAGATTCCCGGCCAGGGCGAGTACCTGGGCGGCGCCGGCCTGGCCGCGCACCTGTTCCGGGAGTTCGGGCACATCGACCGCGACTGGGACGACCCCGAGCAGCCCCTGATCTTCGCCATCGGCCCGCTGACCGGGTATTTCCCGCTCATGAGCAAGACCTGCTGCGCCTTCCGCTCGCCCTACCACAACCAGTACACCGAGAGCTACGCGGGCGGGAAATCCGCCCTGTCCCTGCGCTTCGCCGACCTGGACGCCCTGGTGGTGACCGGCAAGGCCAAGCGGCTGACCGCCATCTGCGTGGGCTCGCGCCTGGTGGACATCCGCGACGTGGAGTACATGCGCGGCTTCGACGCCATCCAGACCGGCCGCGTGCTGCGCAAGATCTTCCCGGGCTCGGGCCGCCGCTCGATCATGCGCATCGGCCCGGCGGGCGAAAACCTGTCGGCCTACGCCTGCATCAACGTGGACACCTTCCGTCATTTCGGACGCATGGGCGGCGGCGCGGTCATGGGGGCCAAGAACCTCAAGGCCATCTGCGTGCTCGGCGACCGGGGCTTCGACCTGCCCGAGGGCAAGGCCTACCCCAAGCTGTACAAGCACATCTTCGAGCAGCTGACCACCACCGAGATGATGGCCAAGTACCACGGCCTGGGCACGGCGGTGAACATCAACCCGCTCAACGCGCTGCAAAGCCTGCCCTGGAAGAACCTGCAGCAGACCTCAAGCCCCGAGGCGGAGAACATCTCGGGCGAGACCTTCGCCGACGACACCCTGCTACGCAACGCGGCCTGCGCGGGCTGCCCGGTGGGCTGCATCCACGTGGGCTTCGTGCGCGAACAGTTCCAGACCAACAACCAGTATCTTTACCGGCAGGTGGGCTACGACTACGAGCCCATCTTCTCCTGCGGCGGCATGCTCGAGGTGACCGAGGCCACCGAGGTCCTGCGCATCCTCGACGTCATCGAGAAGGAGGGGCTGGACTGCATGTCCACGGGCGTGGCCCTGGCCTGGGCCACCGAGGCCCTGGAGCGCGGGGCCATCTCCGAGAAGGAGACCCTGGTCCCGCTCAAGTGGGGCGACGCCGAGACCTACATGCAGGCCGTGGAGCACCTCGGCCGCCCGGACAACGACTTCTACCGGCTGCTGGCCCAGGGAACCATGAAGTGCGCCAAGGCCTACGGCGGCGAGGACTACGCCTGCGTGCTCGGCCAGGAGATGGCCGGCTACGCCACGGGCGAGGTCTTTTTCGTGGCCGAGGGGCTGGGCTTCCGCCATTCGCACCTGGACTCCGGCGGCTACGCCTACGACCAGAAGCACGACGAGAAGGACGTGGACAAGGCCCTGAACTTTCTGCTCCAGGACGGCCGGGAGCGGATCGTGCTCAACTGCATGGTCGGCTGCCTGTTCTCGCGCGGGGTGTACAAGGAGGAGCTGTTGGCCGAGGCGCTGGAGTCCGTGGGCTACGGCGAGCTGAACGGGTCCGTGGACGACATCGGCAAACGCGTCCAGCGCATGCGCTGGCGGCTGCGCCTCCAGATGGGCTACCGCCCGGACGAGGTGGTCATCCCCAAGCGGTACACCGAGGTCACCACCTGGAAGGGCCCCGTGGACGTGAACTACATGGACGCCCTGCGCCGGGCCTACGCGGCCGCGATCATGGAAATGGGCGCCCCCACCGAGGAAGAATCCGGGGAATGACCCCCTGCCCACGACCAAAAAATCGCCATCTTGAAAAAAGGGGTTGCCAACCGCCGTCCATTTCGGTAAACCCCAACTTCTCGACCGGTTGCTCGGGTAGCTCAGTCGGTAGAGCAGGGGACTGAAAATCCCCGTGTCGGCAGTTCAATTCTGTCCCCGAGCACCATCTGGAAAACAAGCCCTTGCGAAGAGTTCTTCGCAAGGGCTTTTTCCTTTTTCGGCCGGGGGGGGAGCGGTCGGTTATCTATTCGAGTTGGCGAGTTGGTACTGTTGTCTGGCAAGGACGATGTCCTGATGGTTCGTGTTCGCCCAGATGATGAGCCCGGCCATGGGTTCGAGGAAGGATTTTCCGATGTCGGTCAGTTCGTATTCCACCCGCAGCGGGACTTCCGGGAAGAGCGTGCGCTTTATGAAGCCGTCCTTTTCCAGCCGCTTGAGCGTCTTGGACAGCATCTGCTTGGAGATGTCCCCGACGTTCCGGACAAGCTCGTTGAACCGCAGGGTGCCCTCGGACAGCGAATGGAGAACGAGCAGGCTCCATTTGTCGCCGATGCGGTCGAGTACATCCCGTATGGGGCATGGTTGTTCAAAAGATATCGACTGGTTGTCTGTCATGGCCAATTCCTGTGAGGGTGTGCAGGTCAGTCGGCATTGACCTGGTCATTGTGTTTTGACTTATTGTCAGAAATTCCCGGCTCGGCTATGGTCTAAAATAAATACCACGTCTCAAAAATATACCCTGGAGGCTATTATGGCAACTGTCGCACTCATCGGCGCATCCGGTAACGTAGGAACCAGAATCCTGAAGGAATTGACGTCCCGCAATCATATTGTGACGGGAATAGCCCGTCATCCCGAAAAAATCGCGCGGCTCGACGGCGTCACCCCGCTGGAAGGCGACGTCCATGACGAGAAAGGTCTTGCCGCCCTTTTGCAAGGACATGACGCCGTGATCAGTGCGGTACGGTTTATCGACACCGATCCCGAGGTTCTTGTCCGGGCCGTCAGGGATGCCGGTGTAAAACGGTATCTCGTCGTCGGCGGGGCCGGAAGCCTTGAAGTCGCTCCAGGGAAAAGATTGGTAGACCAACCCGACTTCCCGGAGGAGTACAAGCAGGAGGCTTCAAGCGGTGCGGATTTCCTGGACTACCTGAAATCGGTCAGCGATCTCGACTGGACCTTCCTCTCCCCTTCGGCCCTGTTCGTCCCCGGCGAGCGGACCGGCACGTTCAGGCTAGGCAAGGATCAGCTCTTGAGCAATGAAGCGGGCTCGAGCATCTCTTTCGAGGACTTCGCCATCGCCCTGGTGGATGAACTGGAAGCGCCCGCACATATTCGGGAGCGATTTACCGTCGGCTATTGATGTGCCCCCCGTGTCGGCGGCTCGATTCCGTCCGGCACCGCTTCGAATGACAAAGGCCCTGCGAGCAATCCCAGGGCCTTTTTTTGCGCATTCGGCGGTTGCGGCGTGGCCGCAACCCGTTTTTTGTCGGCAGCTCGCGGGGGCTAGAGGAACATGCGGCTGATGCGCATGATCGCCGGTGCGAGGAGGATGACCAGGATGACCCGGGTGATGTGGAAGGTCAGGACCAGGAAGATGTCCACGTTCAGGCCCCCGGCCATGCCGGTCATGGCGGTCATGGCCCCGGGGCTGGTGCTGATGAAGGCCGTGCCCGGGTCGATGCCCCAGAACTTGGTGAAGACCACGGCCATGACGCTGCCCAGGAAGATCAGCAGCAGGGCCGAGATCAGGATGGGCACCGCGTAGTGTCTGAGCTGCTGGAGCATGTCCATGGAGAAGCGCGAGCCCACCGTGGCCCCGACCACGATCTGGATGAAGAGCGACCACTGCCTGGGCAGGGCCAGGGGAGCGGCCAGGCACAGTTTCAGGACGATGACGCCGAGCATGGCGCCGATGATGACGCTGCCGGGCAGGTTCAGGCGGCTGGCGAGCAGTCCGCCCGCGAGCGCCGCCCCCATGATCAGGACGAGATGGGTAAGCTGTTGCATCGTGTCACACCGATGGGCGGTGGCCTGTCCGCCGGTTGTTGTCGCCTCCCGGCCGTGGTCGCCGGGGGCAAGGGCCGGTTGCTGTCGAGGACGCCGCGTCCGGCCGCCGGTCGAACCACGGCGCCGACGCGGGCAGGGGACGACCTGTAGTCCCGCCGCACCGCGTTGGCAACCGTCTTTTCCGGCCCGCAAATGCGCGCGGCTCGGCCTCCGCCATGCGCAGCAGCGGCCCGGGAAGGCCGCCCTGCCCCGGCCAGGGACGGCAGGGCCAGGGATGCGGCCAGGACCAGGGCCAGAAACACGGCTCCGGTCAGGTGCGGGTTGCGGCTCACGGCCTCGCCCCCCGCGTCCCGCCAGCGGCCTCCGCGCCCCGGAGCGCTTTGGCCGCCGGTGCGTCGCGCAGCCTGGCGGTCTCCAGGATCCGCCGCAGGTCGGCCTCGGGGTACTTCCGGACCTGGTCCAGCCCGTCCTTGAACTCCTGCGCGTTGGCGAAGGTCTGCCCGAGCAGGGCGTCCAGCCCGGCCACGTCCACCGCCGGGGCCAGCTGCGTCACCTCGGCCTCGGTCAGCCGGTAGCGCTCCGGGCGGTAGGTCTGCTGCATGAACACGTTCTGCAGAAAGAACAGGGAGACGAAGCAGATGCCCGCCGCCAGGACCGGAGTCACCGCCCAGCTGCTGCATATGGCTCCCACCGTGCGCCAGCGGATGGAGCGGCCGCCCTTGAGCAGGCCGATGCCGACCACCGCGCCCACGATGGCCTGGGAGCTGGACACGGGCACCAGCGGGATGGCGGGCAGCCCCAGGGAGACGAAGGCGTCGCTCAGCCCCTGGGAGGAGAAGATGGTCAGGACCAGGGAGTGGGAGACGACCACAATGAAGGCGGCCACGGGCGAGAGCTTCATGATCCCCCCGCCGCCCACGGTCATGATGACCTTCCTGGAATAGGTGAACACGCCCACGGCGATGGCCAGGCCGCCGAGGAAGAAGAGCTGCTGCGCCGCGCTCAGGGTGACCAGGCCGAAGAGGTTGATATCCGCGAAGTTGGAGATGGGCACGAACACGCCCATGACCGTGGAGATGTTGTTGGCCCCCAAGGCGTAGGAGCCGAAGATTCCGGCCAGGAGCAGCCCCAGGCGGGTCAGGTGGTCCTGGGTGAGCATGTGCGGCTTGGTCCAGCGCAGCAGCCTGCGGCACAGGACGTACAGGAGCATGGAGAAGAGCGCCGCCAGGATGGGGCAGAAGACCCAGGTGGACAGGATGCGCGTCAGGGCCCCGTAGTCGATGAGCGACCCGGAAAAGAGGTTCCAGCCCACGATGGAGCCGACGATGGTCTGGGAGGTGGAGGCCGGGTAGCTCGCCTTGGTCATGGCGAACATGGTCACGGCCGAGGCCAGGGCGACCATGAAGGCCCCGGCCATGGCGTTGATGGAGCCCAGCTTGCCCAGGGTCTCCGAGGCCCCGCTGCCGCTGATGACCGAACCGAGGATGACGAACACGCTGCACCAGATGGCCGCGGTGCGGAAACGGATCATCCGGGTGCCCACGGCCGTGCCGAAGACGTTGGACATGTTGTTCGCGCCCAGGGACCAGCCCAGGAATATGCCGCTCGAGAAGAAGATGGAGGTCATGCCCGGCGCCCCCCTACAGCGAGCGTTTGATGACGTAGATGGCCAGCTTGTCGGCCACGTCCTCGGCCACGTCCGCGATCTTGTCCAGGCTGCGCGAGTAGTCGCGCAGCTGCATCTTGTGGCTCAGGCGCAGGGAGCCGTCGCGGAAGATGTCCCGTTGCAGCCGGGAGACGATCTTGTCGCATTCGGTCTCCCAGAACGAGACCTTGTGCATGTGGTTGGTGATGGTGGACAGGTCCTTGAAGAAGGCCCGGGCCGAGAGGACGATGGCCTCGGCGGTCTTGACCACGTTGTCGCTCAGCTCGAGGATGCCCGCGTGGAAGGGCTCGGGGATCTCCGGGCACTCGATCTCGATGCGCCACAGCGCGCCCTTGAACCCGCCCAGCAGGTAATCCAGGCTTTCGAGCAGTTCGAGCACGTCGCCGCGCGACTCGGGGATGAGGGTCTTGGAGTACAGGGCCGTCTCGATGGTCCGGCGCAGCTCGTCGCCCCGGTGCTCCTTGAGGGTGATGTCGGCCAGCTTGACCTCGAACCCTTCGGCGTCGCCCGTCAGGTAGGCCTCGGTGCCCGACTTGAAGATCAGCCCCGCCTCGCTGATCTGGTTCAGGAATTCGTCGATCTGTCTTTCTATCTTGATGCTGGAACGGAGGATGTTGATGCCCATGATGCTGATCCTGGAAGTTGGAAGGTTCTGGCGGCGGCCGATCACGCCCGGCCGGGCCTCGGCCGGGGAAAAGGGTCACGGCTCCGGGTGCGGAGCCGCGGACTGACAAGGGGGTCCGGCGCGGGGAGCGGGGTGTCTCCCCCCGCGCCGGGAAGGGGGCACTACCAGAGCTTGCTGTCGAATCCCATCAGGGGCATGACGTATTGCGCCCAGGGGATCAGACACAGCAGCACGGCGGTCTGCATCGCGATGCCGTATTTGAAGGACTCGAAGCTGGAGTAGTGGTTGGCGAGGTAACAGATGGTCGCCGGTTTGCTGTTGAAGTAGAGGACGTAGACCTGGTTGATCAGAAAAGCCATGGGCAGGGCAAAGCCGAGCACGTCCCAGCCGAAGTTCTGCGCGATGCCTATGATGATCGGGAAGAAGATCATGGTCCGCGCGGTCTTGCTCTGGCTGAGGATGGACGAGTAGTTGAACAGTACGGCGATGACCAGGAAGATCACGAGCTTGTTGGGGTCGCCGTTGAGGCCCATGGCGTCGAACAGGTTGTTGATGCCGATGCCGACGATGTTGGTGGCTTTGATGCCGCCGCCCAGGACATAGGCGCCGAAGCTGAACATGAGCAGGTGCCAGGGGATGTCGGTGCTGTTCCAGTCGATGACGCCGATCTTGGGCAGGCCGGAGAAGGACGGCAGCAGGCAGATGCCCGCGCCGGTCAGGGCCACGGCCGTGGCGCTCAGCCCGTGCAGCTTGTCCGTGGCCCAGAAGCCCAGGACCAGGAGGAAGATGACTGCGGCCTTGATCTCGTCCACGCTGACCGGACCCATGCGGTCCAGTTCGCCCTTGAGCCGGTCCAGGCCGCCTTCGATGGTCGGGTGGTTCTCCTCGCCCCGCACCGGGAAGACGAACTTCACGCCCAGGTACCAGCCCAGGGCGAGGACGATCAGGGCCAGGGGAGCCAGGGCCACGAACCAGTCCATGTAGAAGATCTGCGCGCCCGCGCCCGCCAGCATGCTGGCGGCCACCAGGTTGGCGGCGGAACCGGTCATGTAGGCGCTGCACGAGACGTTGATGCCGAGCAGGTTCTGCAGGACCAGGTTGCGCCCGAAGTTGTTGCGCGAATCCCCGCCTGTGGCCCCGTAGATGGCGCTGATGACCATGAAGATGGGCATGAGCAGCGCGGCCTTGGCGGCGGTGGCGTTGATGAACGCGCCGAGCACGAGGTTGAGCAGCAGGAAGGTCCAGAAGACCGGCGTGGCGTGGTGCCCCGCCCTGAGGATGAACTTCAGGGCCAGCCGTTTGGCCAGGCCCGTGGCCACGAGCATGCTGGCCAGGATGAAGCTGGCCACGTTGAGGATCATGACCGGATGGCCGAAGAAGGCGTAGGCGGCCTTTTCCTTGAGGATGCCGCCGAAGACCACGGCGATGATCAGGAAAATGGAGGTCAGGTAGTTGGGGATGGCTTCCGATATCCAGAGGATGATGGACGCGCCGAAGATACCGAGCATGGTATAGCAGCTGGCGGCCGGCACCTTGGTCTGGGCGGCAAAGGATTCGATTTCGAGGAACTGGAAATGGAACAGGCAGAAGAACAGCACGGCCAGCGGGACGCCGACCTTCTTGACCATCTCCATGATCGGCCCGGCGGGAAGCGTGGGCAGCTTCTCCAGCGTGTAGTTGCGCATGTCCAGGGGATCAAAAGAGACACTGTCTTGAACCGTGAGTTTGGGGGCAGTCATGTCAATCTCCTTCCATCATCGGCGCCCGGGGCCCTCACCGGCCCCGGGCGGTATCTTTCGCACTGCGCCGGGAGCGCCGGCTTGCTGTCTAGACCATTCCGATGACGCTCTTTGCGGCTTTGAGGTAGTTTCTGTTCTCGAAGGAACCGATTTCCAGCGCTTCGATGGCCTTGGTCATGCCTGCGTAGTCCTCGCTTTCGCAGCAGGCGGTCTCCAGGACGGCCCCGTTGAACTCGATGACGCCGTATTCGCAGATGATCTTGTCCACGGAGAAGCCGAAACGCTTCTTGTACACGGTCACTGCGGCCAGGGCGGGGTGCGCATCCACCACGGCGATGAAGTCGTCGAGGGTGTACTCGTCCTTGTCGAGCTCCACCTGAGCCTTCATGTTCTCGAGGATGGTGGCGACCTCCGCCTTGCCGACGGGGAACTGGAACTTGCCGCGCGGCTGGAAAATCTCGTAGCCGTTCTCGGTCTCACCCACTTTGGTCTTGATGTCGAGCAGTCCGTCGCGGACCTTGACGTTGGCTTCGTTGGTGTAGGCGGACAGGAAGTAGGTCTCGCGGCTCTCGCGGACCTTGAAGAGCTTGGCCTGCGCCTTCCACATGGATTTCTTCACGATATCGAGGATGCCCTGGCCGAAGACGCGGAATTCGGCTCTAGGTACGATCTTGGAGGCCTCTTCGGCGGAGGTGGCCGTGTTGGCGCTGTAAACGTCTGTCATGCTGTTCTCCGGATGGTGCGGTTACCAGGTGGTGTAGGGGTTGGCGACGAGGTTGGAGTTGAAGTAGCGGGGGTCCCCGGTCACTTCCTCTCCCACCCAGGCGGGCTTCTCGAAGGCCTGATCCTCGCTCTTGAGCTCGATCTCGGCGACCACGAGGCCCCGGTTCACGCCGAAGAACTCGTCGACCTCCCAGGTGAACCCGCCGAATTCGATCTTGTAGCGGGCCTTCTCGATGATCGGTTTCTCGGCCAGGTTGTCGAGCATCTCGGTGCACTCGGCGTGGGGGATCTCGTATTCGTATTCCACGCGGGTGGCCCCGGTGGTGATGCCCTTGATGGTCAGAAAGCCCTTGTCGTCGATGGTCCGGACGCGGACCGTGCGTTCCTTGGCGCTGTTCAGGTAGCCCTGGCGATAATGGGTGCCCTTGGCCAACTCGCGCCAATCGTCGCCGACCAGCAGGAACTTGCGTTCGATTTCTTTAGCCATTGATTTCTCCAGTAATAGTTTTCCGAATAGGTTTTGGATTCGCAACGATGGACTTTTTTTACGACTGTCTTTACGATTAAAACAAATAATATCTAAGCATAATTGATATGACTTGAAGTTATGAATGAAACCTCACTGAAAGTATTCATGGCCGTGTGCGAAACCGGCAGCTTCACTAAGGCGGCCAGCGAGTTGTTCATCACCCAGCCTGCGGTCAGCCGCCACGTGCAGGCGCTGGAGCACCGCTACGGGGTGGACCTGTTCGAGCGCCGGGGGCGGAGCATCGAGCTGACGCCCAACGGCGAGATCCTGCGGGCCAAGGCGCGGGAGCTGTTCGCCCTGCACGCCGAGGTGGAGGCGCTGTTCGACGACATCGTCGAACTGCGGCGCGGCAAGATCACCATCGCCGCCTCGGCGACCATCGCCACCTACCTGCTGCCCCCGGCCATCGCGGCCTTCCGCGAGCAGTTCCCGGGCGTGACCATCGAGCAGCTCTCGGGCAACACCCACGAGGTCAAGCAGATGGTCGGCAACGGCGATGCGGATATCGGCTTCGGCGGCGGCGCGGGCGTGGACAGCCGCCAGCTCATCCGCGCCCTGGTGCACCGGGAGCGGCTGGTCATCGTCACCCGCACCGACAGCGAGATCTGCAAAATAAAGGAGATCACCCCCGAGGACATGCTGGGCTACCAGTTCGTCTGGCGCGAAAAAGGGACCCAGATCCGGCTCTACGTGCGCGAACTGTTCAAGAACACGCCCATGCAGGAGCCGGGCGTGGTCGTCAGCCGGGTGGCCACGGCCAAACGCTTCGCCCAGGTGGAGGGCTACCTGACGGCCCTGCCCTACTCGGCCGTCAAACGGGAGGTGGAGGACGGCAGGCTCGCCACTCTGAACGTCAAGGGCTTCGACTTCACCATGGATTTCAATGCCTTCGTCAGCGCCTCCCACCGCCTGGGCACGGCGGGCCAGGCCTTCCTGCAACACCTCCTCAACCGCGCCGACTTCAACGAAGCCCGCTCCCTCAAGAAACTCCTCAACCTCGGCGAATAGCCCGGCCGGCCGCCCCGGAGGACAAGAAACAGCCCTCTCCGCGACCGGCGGCCGCAGACCCGCACGGATGCATTGAAACAATTTTCCATTTATGCTTAATATTCCTTAAGAACGGTATTGTGCCGGGCGGGATCGTGAACAACCGAGGGGAGAACCGGGAGGAGCATCGTTATGCGCAAAATCGTCCTTCTACTCTGTCTTGTCCTGGCCATGCCGACGGCCGCCCTGGCCGCGTCGGACATCGTCGCCACCTACAAGTACACCGACGGGACCATGGTCACGCTCTGCACCCGCGATGCGCAGCACGTGCGCATGGACACCTCGCCCACGGCCTACACCCTGCTGTCCAACGGCAAGGTCTATTCCGTGAACTGCGACTCCGGCCAGTGCCAGGTCTACGACCTCGGGGCCATGACCTCGGGCATGGCCGGCGGCCTGACCTCCATGTTCGGCGGCGGGTCCGAGCCCGACTACGAGGTGCGCTACGAAAAGACCGGCAAGACCGAATCCATCGCCGGATACAAGGGCACGGTCTACAACACCGTGGTCTTCGAGGACGGCAAGGTCGTGCGCCGCGACGAGATGGTCCTGTCCACCCATTCCAACATCAAGAAGATCACCGACGCCTGGATGGCCATGGCCGACGCCCTGACCCAGTCCATGGGCCAATCCTTCCAGGACTCCCTCAACGAGGCCAAGAAGATGGGCTACGGCGGCATCCTCCGCTACGGCAACGAGATGCGCCTGGCCAAGCTGTCCGTGCGCAACCTCGACGACGCCTACTACAAGCTCCCGGCCAACGCCCAACAGGCCCGAATGCAACAGCCCGCACAACAAGAGGACAACGACATGGGCCTGGGCGACGACGCCAAGGAAATCGGCGCCGATGCCAAGGAAACCACCAAGGACGAAATCAAGGGCAGCATCCGCAACGCCATCGGCGACCTTTTCAATTAGCCCTCCGGCCGTCTGCGATAAAAACCCGCCCCGCAAAGCGTCTTCGCGGGGCGGGTTTTTTTCGCCTCCGGCGGCCGGGGGAAGGGGAGAAGGAAACCCTTTGAAAAGGGTTTTCCTTCTCCCCTTC
>NZ_JBGLYH010000077.1:0-15619 GCF_041414475.1 Pseudodesulfovibrio karagichevae | reverse complement strand
AAGGGGAGGAAAGAACCCTTTTCAAAGGGTTTTTCCTCCCCTTCCCCCGGCCGCCGGAGGCCTGCCTTTCAAAAGAGGGCGGCCCGGTCCACGTTGGTGGGCCGGGCCGGGCGAAATGGGGTCGTGTTCGGGTCAGGCGTAGTCGCCGCGGTTGAACTTGAACTGTTCGGCGGCGGCGAGGGTTTCCAGTTCGTCGACGATGGACTTGAGTCCGGGGTGGGTGGTCCCGAGGTCCGGTTGTTCGGCCTTGAGCGTGGCCACGTCGTCGGCTATTTCGTCGAGGGTCCCGTAGGCGGCCTTGAGTCCGGCTCCGGGGTCGGCGAGGGTGGCGGCGTAGTCATCCCACTTGTCGAGAATGGATTCCACCTGGTCCGCGACCTGAGCACCGTCCTCGGACACGGGCTGCACTTTGGCGACCGCTCCGGCGGCGAGCAGGGGATTCACGATCATGGGCGGCGCGATGGAATGCGAGGCTGTCGCTTCTCCCCGCGCCACTTCCTGATTGAGAAGATCCCCGAAGGCCGCATCGGACTGCTTCGCCTTGTTGCGGCGCTGTGCCTGTTCCTGCTGGACGCCCTCGATCTGATCAGGACGGATCTTCATGGTTCAACTCCTATCCTGTGGTTTGCCTGGAATAATGCAAAGACCTTGCCAATGCCCGGCTATTGACAACCGACTGGAAAATCTTATTCTTTTTATGAAAAAGCCCGGCAAATTCTGCCGCCGGAGCGATAAGGGGGCCACCGGGCTCCCGGCAACTGTACTGGAGAAGAAAATGGTTGTCTATCGGGAGCGGGAGAGGCATATAGGAACAAGGCAGGATTCATTTCCCTCCGCATTTTCCGGAGGGGTAGACAATACGCAAGGAGGAGAAACCCATGCCTGAAATCAAGAAGATTCTGTGCGCGGTCGATTTTTCTGATTACAGCCCCATGGTCGCCGATTACGCCAACATGATGGCCAAGTGCTCCGGGGCGCAGATCCTGGTGCTGTACGTCGCGCCGTCGTTGAGCCAGTACGTGGGCTTCCATGTGCCGCCCAGCTCCATCGAGAGCTTCGTGGGTGAGATCGTCACCGGCGCAGAAGACACCATGAGCGCCTTCGTCAAGGAGAACTTCAAGGATCTCAACGTGGAAGGCAAGGTCGTCACCGGTTATCCCGCCGAGGAAATCCTGGCCATCTGCGAGGCCGAGAAGTGCGACATGGTCGTCATGGGCACCCACGGCCGCAAGGGCATCGACCGCATCCTGTTCGGCTCCGTGGCCGAAAAGGTGGTCAAGAGCTCCAAGGCCCCGGTCCTCACCGTCCGGCCCAGCTAGTTCCTTTACGGACTGACCTAAACCATATAAGGGAACGGTTTCGGCCGTTCCTTTTTTATGGGCAGAATGTCTCCCCCGGCCCCCATCCCCACTCCCTTCCTAAACTTTTTGGGCGCTTCGCGGGGGCGAGGGAAGCGGGGGGGTAAGGGGAGCGAAAGGGCACGGCAGCCCGCGCCCGCACGGCCCTGCCGAAGGCACACAAAAAGTTTTGGAGATCCTTAAGAACCTTATTCAAAAGGTTCTTAAGCGGGGCCTGGGGCAGCGCCCCAGCCGTCGGCGACGCCCGCCGGCGAGGCCCTCTTTCGAGGAGAGAGTGATGAGAGAGTTTACCGTTCGTCCGGAGATCATGGATTTCGCGCCGTACGTGCCGGGTCTGACCATCGAGCAGATCCAGGCGCGGTACGGGCTCACGTCGGTCATCAAGCTGGCCAGCAACGAGAATCCGCTGGGCACGTCGCCCCTGGTCATGAAGGCCATCGAGCGCAACGCGGCGCGGGCCTTCCGCTATCCGGAGAACCATACGCCGAGGCTGACCAAGGCCGTGGCCGAGAACGTGGGCGTGCCCGAAGAGTGCGTGCTGGTGGGCAACGGCTCGGACGAGATCATCGACATGCTTTTCCGCATGAAGTGCGTTCCCGGCAAGTCCAACGTGGTCTTCTACGAGCACAGCTTCGCTATGTACGGCATGTGCGCCAAGCTGTGCGGCCTGGAGTACCGGGTGGTCCCGCGCGGCGAGGACTGCGCCCTGCCCCTGGACGCGCTGGCCGAGGCCGCGGACGAGAACACGGCCCTGGTCGTGGTCACCAGCCCGGACAACCCCACGGGGCTGGCCGCCGGGGTGGAGGACCTGACCGTGCTGGCGGGCGTGCTGCCCAAGGACTGCCTGCTGGTGGTGGACGAGGCGTACATCGAATTCGCCTGGCCGCCGGAGTCCTATTCGCCGGTCCAGGCCTTCGACAAGTTCGAGAATCTGGTCTGCCTGCGCACGTTCTCCAAGGCCTACGGCCTGGCGGGCATGCGGCTCGGCTACGGGATCATGCCCGCGAGCCTGGCCGCGTTGCTCAGGAACGCGCGCATCCCGTTCACGGTCAACCTGCTGGCCGAGGAGGCCGGACTGGCCGCGCTGGAAGACGAGACCTTTTTCAACGAGACCCTGAGCGTGGTCATGCGCGGCCGCGAGTATTTCACCAGGGAGCTGACCAGGCTCGGGTGCAAGGTCTGGCCGAGCCAGTCCAACTTCGTCATGTTCCGGCCGCCCATGGACGCCAAGACGCTCTTCCAGACCCTGCTCGAGCGGGGCATCATCGTCCGCCACCTGGGCAACTTCGGCCTGGCCGACTGCATCCGGGTGAACATGGGCACGGACAGGGAAAACGAGCTGTTTATCCGGGCCGTGGGGGACATCCTCAATGGGTGACACCCTGATCGTGACCATCGACGGCCCGGCCGGGGTGGGCAAGTCCACCATGGCCAAACGGCTGGCCCGGCTGCTGTCCATCCCGTACCTGGACACGGGGGCCATGTTCCGTTCCGTGGCCTGGAAGCTCGGCGACGGGGCCTGGGACTGGCCCGAAGAGCGGCTGGAAAAGGCCCTGGCGGGCTTCGAATACGGGCTGTCCGGGGTGGGCGAGGACTCGGTCCTGTCCCTGAACGGCACGCCCATCGGGAACGAAATCCGCACCGAGGAGGTGGGCATGTGGGCCTCTAACATGGCCACCCTGCCGGTCATCCGCACCTTTTTGAAGAAGGCCCAGCAGGCGCTCGGGGCGAAGTACTCCCTGGTGGCCGAGGGCCGCGACATGGGCACCGTGATCTTCCCGGACGCCCCGCACAAGTTTTTCCTGGACGCCTCGGTGGACGAACGGGCCCGCCGCCGGTTCCTGCAGCTTCAGGGGATGGGCAAGCCCGCCGACCTGGATGCGCTGAGGGAACAGATCGCCAGGCGCGACGACCAGGACCGCAACCGGGCAGTGGCCCCGCTCAAGGCGGCGGACGACGCGGCCGTCATCGACACCACGGACATGGACCGGGACCGGGTCCTGGCCGTCTTGAAAGAAGCCGTTGCCTAGGGTACATCCTGTTTCGAAGCAACGTGAGGAGATATTTTAGTCATGCTTGATCTCAAATTGATGCAGAAGGATCCGGACCTGATCCGGCGGAGCCTCGAGAAACGCCATTCGAAAATCGACGTGGCCGAATTCACCGAACTGGACGAGCGGCGCAAGCAGCTCATCGGCGAGGTGGAATCCCTCAAGGCCGAGAAGAACGCCGTGGGGCCGGAGATCGCCAAGCGCAAGCGGGCGGGCGAGGACGTCTCGGACCTGCTCGACAAAATGGGCAGGGTGGCCGAACGCACCAAGGAGCTCGACCGCGAACTGGCCGAGGTGGAGAAGGCCGAATCCGACTGGATGATGGCCGTGCCCAACATCCCGCACGAGTCCGTGCCCGAGGGCGCGGGCGAGGAGGACAACCCGGTCCTGCGTTACTGGGGCGAGAAGCCGGTCATGGACTTCGAGCCCAAGGAGCACTGGGAGATCGGCACCGCGCTCGGCGGCCTGGACTTCGAGTGCGCGGCCAAACTCGCCGGGGCCCGGTTCTCCGTCAGCTTCGGCTGGTGCGCCCGGCTGGAGCGCGCCCTGGCCCAGTTCATGCTCGACACCCAGACCGAAAAACACGGCTACACCGAGGTCCTGCCGCCGCTCATCGTCAACAAGAAGACCATGACCGGCACGGGCCAGCTGCCCAAGTTCGAGGAAGACCTGTTCAAGCTGACCGACGAGCGCGAATTCTACCTCATCCCCACGGCCGAGGTGCCCCTGACCAACATCTACGCCGACGAGGTCATTCCCGAGGAAAAGCTGCCGGTCAAGTTTTGCGCCCAGACCCCGTGTTTCCGGTCCGAGGCCGGTTCCTACGGCAAGGACACCAAGGGGCTCATCCGCCAGCACCAGTTCTACAAGGTGGAGATGGTCAACTTCGCCCATCCGGACCACTCCTACGAGGCCCTGGAGGACATGACCCGCTCGGCCGAACGCATCCTGGAGCTGCTGAACCTGCACTACCGGACCATCGCCCTGTGCACCGGCGACATGGGTTTCAGCGCGGCCAAGACCTACGATATCGAGGTCTGGCTGCCCGGCCAGGGCAAGTACCGCGAGATTTCGTCCTGTTCCAACTGCGAGGACTTCCAGGCGCGCCGGGCCAACATCCGGTTCCAGCCCAAGGACTCCAAGAAGAAGCTCTACCCCCACACCCTGAACGGCTCCGGCCTGGCCGTGGGCCGCTGCCTGGTGGCCGTCCTCGAAAACTACCAGCAGGCCGACGGCTCCCTGGTCATTCCCGAGGCGTTGCGCCCCTACATGGGGGGGCTTGAGGTGGTTACGCCTTAACGGGCGTGGTGTTTTAAGAGACGACAAAGGCCGGGAGAGCGAGTGCTTTCCCGGCCCTTTCTTTTGGGGGGAGAGGTGGGGCGCCGTGGTATGTCCGCGCATCCGCGTCGGGGCTTTTGGCTGTCCGCCTCATTTATGAATTTCGCCTTTACGGCGACTTCCTTTTTTGCTGGCACAGAAAAAAGGAAGCAAAAACTGCGCTTTTGGGCTAGCTCGCGGAAGCGGGACCAAGAGCCCGTAGGCGGCTCTCGCTGGCTGGATAGATGTCTGCTGCGCAGCCGCGATCCAGCCTGCGCTTCGCCGCCCGAGACGGGCTCTAGGCCCCGCTTCCGATTGTCCGTCGCTGTAAGGGATGTTTGGCTGTCGCCAGGGGCTGGTTGGGGGACGGTTGAGGTCGAAGGCGTTGATTGTTGAAGGGCCGAGGATGGTCCCGCCTGGCGGCGGGCCTGGGGAACGCCTTTTGTTTGCGCGCATGCGCGGTGGGGGAGCGTGCGTTCTCCTTACTTGGTGTTTCGCCTTTACGGCGACTTCCTTTTTTGCTGGCGCAGAAAAAAGGAAGCAAAAACTGCGCTTTTGGGCTAGCTCGCGGAAACGGGACCAAGAGCCCGTAGGCGGCTCTCGCTGGCTGGATAGATGTCTGCTGCGCAGACGCGATCCAGCCTGCGCTTTGCCGCCCGAGACGGGCTCTAGGCCCCGCTTCCGATTGCCCGTCGCTGTAAGTCGTCTCATTCCATCGCGTTTGGCCCGTTATCCCGCCCACCAATAAGCCCTACCAAGCTCGGTGGAGCGCCTTGGACGCCCCGCGTCCAACAGCGGCTCTCTTTGCAGGGCGTCACAGACGGAAGCGCACCCTCCCGATAATCCACGCTCGCCACACCCGAGCGACCGAAGAGGAGCAGACCAGTCTGAGCCCTGGATCGACGGCCTAGAAGCCGACCGCGAAGGGGTGGCGGCTCTCCCTCCGGGACCCGGCGTACTTCCAAAGCGGCGCGCCTCCCGCAAAGGCGCACCCTCTACTTTTCCCGGCGTGGAGCCGCCCCGAGCGGATCGGATTCTTGCCGACGATCCCTCGGGCGGCCGCACCGCGCGCAAGGCCCTTTTTTGGTTCTTTTTTGGGCAAGCAAAAAAGAACCGCCGCCCGCGCAGGGCATGGAGCAAGTGCAGGGGCGCAGCCCCGCACGGCGGCTCTCAGCGGCGCAGCCGCGCATCTTATCCCACAAAAAAAGCCGCCCCCAAGGGCGGCCTTCCTTATCTCTTCATCTCTTCTCTTCGCTTTCAGTAGAAGGCCTACACAAGACCTGAAAGGTCGTACGTGTCCGCCTTCTCGATCTCCACATCGAGGATGTCCCCCAGCTCCAACCGGGTGTCGGGCGGAGCGCCGACATAGGTCACCCCGTCCACTTCCGGGGCCTGGAACCAGGCCCGCCCCACGTACAGGCCGGGCCATTCGTCCGACTCCCGCTCGATGACCACGGGCACGGTCTCGCCCACGTACCCGGCCAGGATGTCGGCGCTGATCCCGGCCTGGAGCTCCATGAGCGCGTCGCGGCGGGCCAGCTTGACCTCGTCCGGGACCTGGTTGTCCATGGCCGCTGCCGGGGTGCCCTCCTCGGCCCAGTAGGGGAAGACACCGAGGTGGTGGAAGCGGGTGCGGCGCACGAAGTCCATGAGGGTTTCGAACTGCTCGTCCGTCTCGCCGGGATAGCCGACGATGAAGGTGGTCCGCAGGGCCGCTTCCGGGAAGAAGGAGCGGACCCGGTCCACGACCTTGTCCGGGTCGCGGGCGAACGGGCGGCCCATGGACGCGAGCACGTCCGGGTGGGCGTGCTGCAGGGGGATGTCGAAATAGGGCAGGAACGGCGCGCCCGTGTCGCGCAGCAGGCCGAGCAGGGACTCGGTCAGCCCGGCGGGGTAGAGGTACATGATGCGCAGCCATTGCAGGCTCGGGATGGCGGCCAGCCCCTTGATCAGGGCGGGCAGGTCGTGGCCCGGGCCGAGGTCCGAGCCGTAGGCCGTGGAGTCCTGGCCGACCACGATGATCTCGGGCACCTGGTCGGCCAGAAGCCGCGCCTCGTCCAGGAGGAAGTCCACCGGCCAGCTCTTGTGCGGGCCGCGTATGGACGGAATGGTGCAGAACCGGCAGTTGTGCGAGCACCCCTCCGAGACCTTGAGAAAGGCGTACGACGGGCCGGTGGAAAGATTGCGCGGGGTGTCGCCGGGCAGGTTCACCGCCAGGGCTTCGGCGGCCATGGCGGGCCACAGCTCGATCTGCTCGGTGTTCAGCCACAGGTCCACCTCGGGCAGGCCGCTGACGAGGTCCTGCCCGTAGCGCGAGACCAGGCATCCGGCCACGCAGACCAGCGGCTTGCGGCCCCTTTCCTCGGCCACGTCCGAGGCCTCCCGGACCACGTCCAGGATGGTGTTGATGGACTCCTCGATGGCGGGCTGGATGAAGCCGCAGGTGTTGACCAGCACCAGGTCGGCGTCGGCCACGGAGTCGGCGGGAACCATGTTCGACCCGAGCGCGCCGAGCAGCCGCTCGGTGTCCACCCGGTTCTTAGGGCAACCCAGGCTGACGGTGTATGTTCGCACGGGAGTGCTCAAGGGTTTCACCATGTCATTTCCTTTGATAACGTTTCCTGAATGGGGTAATCTTGTGCTGGTGCAAAGTCCAGCCTGGACGCGCGCCACATGAGCACAGGTCGGGGAGGAGGTCAAATGATCGAAGGATCCATTGTGGACGATAAACGATACATCATAGGCGTCATCGGAGACATCCCCGCCTTGCTCGCCCTCTGGGAGATGTTCAAGGACCAGAGCAACGACGAAACCCTCAAGGAGATCGGCGTGGTGGCCGTGGCCCTGCCCGGCGAGTCCGTGCTGCCCCAGGCCACCGACGCGGGCCGGATCATCCCCACCTATGCGGGCTACAAGGCCATGCTCGAGAAGCATCCCGAGATCAACATGGTCATCGAGGCCACGGGCCGCCCCGGCCTGATCTACGAGCTGCGCAAGTACCTGCCGCCGTCCATCACCCTGGTGGAGCGCGGCGCGGCCCACTTCTTCATCAATCTGCTGGCCTCCAACCAGATGTGGGTGGCCTGCAAGGTGGACCTGCTCCACACCCAGACCATGCTCAAGACCATCGTCGACCAGATGGAGCAGGAGATCCTGTTCCTGGACCGGGAGGGGCTGGTGGTGGGCATGAACCAGACCGTGCTGGACCGTTCCGGCCTGCCCAAGCGGGCCCTGATCGGCAAGAACTACTGCGACATCTTCACCCGGTCCAAGGAAGGCGAGTGCGAGGAGTGGGACGACCCCTTTGAAAAGACCATGCGCACCCATGCCCCGGCCGAGACGACCACCAGCCTGGTGGACCCGGACGGGCGCGTCCAGTATTACCGGGTCTACACCAGCCCGGTGTCGGACGAGGACGGCACGGTCAGCCACGTGGTCGCCATGCGCCGGGACATCACCCAGCGCCGGGCCATGGAGAACCGGCTGCAACAGGCCGAGCGGCTGGCCTCCATCGGCGAGCTGTCCACCTACATGGCCCATGAGATCCGCAACCCGCTCTTTTCCATCAGCGGCTTCGCCAATTCGCTCATGCGCGACAAGGACGTGGGCGACAAGGCCCGCGAGAAGCTGGCCATCATCCTGGATGAATCCCGGCGGCTGGACGAGGTCCTGCGCAGCCTGCTCAACTTCACCCGGCCCACCGAGGCCCAGGTGGCCGATGTGGACCTGAACGAGGTGGTCCGGGCCACCATGGACGTCATGCAGCTGCCGTGCTCCAACCAGAACGTGGTCCCGCACGTCTCCCTGGACGAGGGCATGGCCAGGGTCCACGCCAACCCGGACCTGATCAAGCAGTGCCTCATCAACCTGGTCAAGAACGCCCTGGAGGCCATGGAGTCGGGCGGCAAGCTGCTCGTAACCACCGCCATGAACCAGGACATGGCCCTGCTCGCCGTGGAGGACACCGGCGTGGGCATCCCGCTGGACATCCGCGACAAGATATTCAGCCCGTTCTTCTCCACCAAGGACAAGGGCGTGGGCCTGGGCCTGGCCCAGATCCACAAGATCGTGGGCGAGCTGGGCGGCCGGGTGGACCTGGTCTCCATGGAAGGGGTCGGCACCAAGGTCACCCTGTTCCTGCCGCCCACCCTGGCGGTTGAAGATTCGGGCGACTCCGCGTAGGTTCATCCCCCTGCACAAACCACCTCAGGGGGATATTCCATGGATACCATCGTTCTGGCGACCAACAACAAGGGCAAGATCAGGGAACTCTCGGTCATGCTCGAGCCCTTCGGCGTGGCCGTGAAGAGCCTGGCCGAATTCCCGGAGATCGGGGACATTCCCGAGACCGGCGAGACCTTTCTGGACAACGCCTTCATCAAGGCGCGCACCGTGGCCGAGCTGACCGGCCTGGTGGCCGTGGCCGACGACTCGGGCATCGAGATCGACGCCCTGGACGGCCGCCCCGGCGTCTACTCCGCGCGCTATGCGGGCGAGCAGCACGACGACCACGACAACAACGAGAAGATGCTGGCCGAGATGCAGGACGTGCCCGAGGAAAAACGCACCGGCCGCTACCGCTGCGTCATGGCCGCCTCCGCCCCCAACGGCGCGGAGATCACCGCCGACGGCGCCTACGAGATCACGGTCGGCCACGGCTACAAGGGCAAGGGCGGCTTCGGCTACGACGTCATCGTCGTCGACCCCGACTTCGGCTGCCACGTGGCCGAGCTCGACCCCGAGGTCAAGAACGGCAAGTCCCACCGGGGCAAGGCCATGAAAAAGCTGCTGGAGCAGTGGCCGGATTTTTGGGCGAAGGCCAACAAGTAGGCGTGTGTTGGGGCCTCCGGCGGCTGCTCGCCGCAGGGGCGTCTCCGACGGGCAGGGCGCTGCCCTGCACCCGCCAGGGAGCAAGGCCCCCTGGACCCCCATGTCGCCTCCGGCGAGGTCCGGAGGAACGCCCCTCGCCGTGCCGGTTTGCGATTTGCGCAAGAAAAACGAGAAACGCCGTGCCATGATTCAATCATGGTGCGGCGTTTTCCTTGCGCAAATCGCGGGATGTTTTTTTAGGGGGGCGGAATGACGGCGAAGAGGAGAGGATTTGAACCTCCGTTGGAGTTCCCCCGATACACGCTTTCCAGGCGTGCTTCATAAGCCGTGCCCGGTTTCTTCTCTGGTCTTAGGTGCTTAACCAAGTACAGCTGGAGACAATAGAAGCTGTCCGAGGGTATGTTTTTCAGCAAATCACCGCAGCAACTGCTGGCTCTGCTGTAACAAAAATCAAACGGACACCCCCCCACATGTCTGTAGGGCATTATAATCATCAAATTGGTCTAAAATCGATTCTCTTTGTTAGACGGCTAATGAGTATTTAACAAAAATATCGTGGATCATCCAGCACTTAATCCGAAGCTAATATCAAACGACATGAACTATCAGTAATCTACTCCAACCAAATTTAACAAATTTTCTCTAGTTCTTTTCCACCAAACATCATTATCGATGCTAATCAAGTTCAAGGCATTTATTAGCACAGGAATAGCTTCTCTAGTATCCCCTAATTTCATTAAGCATTCACCGTGCATTGCAATTGCTATATTTCTTTTCCGCTTATAGCTGTTTGCTGTGCTTTCGATTTTAACGAGCGCACTTAAATTTGAAGAAAAATGTTTTCTATCATCATAACTAGCGGAGTAATAAGGCTCAAGAGTTGAAGAAATTATGTTTGCCAGCCAGTTAGCTCTTTTAGAATATTGAATTAATGCTGGGATAGCCTCTCTATATTCCCCGGCGTTAAATAGATCAGTTGCCTTCTTTTCCAAGTTGTCGACTTCTGTTTTTGTCGGGACTCCAAGTTCCTGAATTTTTGAGGTAGAGGCGCTCAGATCAAAAGGATCAGTTTGTATTTTATCTTCCGCAAACACTAATGATGTCCAGAACATCACAAAACAAACGACCACTATCACCTTTTTCATAGCCACCCCATTGTTGTCCTTTTATTACCATCCCAACCCATTAACACAACTCATCTATTCTTTATCAATTAACGGCAGGTTTATACATTTTTTCAGATGAGGAATCAATCGGGGGGACAAAAAAGATAAACGTCATTACCGCAACGGCAGAAGTGGATTCACTTTGTTGGACGGCGGCCCTACAAAGCCTCACCACACGCCTGCCCCGACGCAAACGCCCAATGTAACTTAAACCCTCCCAATGCCTTGATCACATCGATGCCTCTCCTTGTCACATATACCCCCGGCACGTTGCGGGCCTCCATGGTTTTGGACGAGATGCGAGCCGTATCCGTCCGGAAATCGAAAGGGGAAATCCTTTCAATTCGGGGGGAAATTTGGCATAGAGCTTTCTTTGTGTAACGCACGATTTTAATCAATTCAAAGGGATCGGATATGACAGCATTGGGAACGGCCAAAACCGCATCGGCAAAGAAAATGATGCTTCTTGGTGGCGGCGAGCTCGGCAAGGAAGTGGTGATCGAAGCGCAGCGTCTCGGCATTGAGACGATTGTGGTCGATCGCTATGAAGATACCCCCGCCATGCAGGTGGCGCACCGCTCGTACACCATGTCCATGTTGGATGGCGACGCGCTCAGGCGGGTCATTACGGACGAGAAGCCGGACTATATCGTGCCCGAGATCGAGGCTATCGCCACGTCCACGCTGGTCGAGCTGGAAAAAGAGGGATTCAATGTCGTCCCTACGGCCAATGCGACCAGGCTGACGATGGATCGCGAAGGCATTCGGCGTCTTGCCGCCGAGGAGGTCGGCCTGACCACCTCGCCGTACCGCTTCGCCGATACGGCAGAGGAATACCGGGCGGCGGTGGCTGAAATCGGTATCCCCTGTGTGGTCAAGCCCGTCATGAGTTCTTCCGGAAAAGGGCAGTCCACGGTGAAAAGTGAGGCCGATATCCAAAAGGCCTGGGATTATTCCCAGTCCGGCGGCCGTACCGGTGAAGGGCGTGTCATCATCGAAAAATTTGTGCCTTTTGACTACGAGATCACCCTGTTGACCGTGCGGCACGTTGACGGCACCTCGTTTTGCGAGCCGATCGGGCACCGGCAGGAAAATGGGGATTACCGTGAATCCTGGCAGCCGCAGCCCATGAGCGAGGCGACCCTGGCGAAAGCCCGGGAATATGCCCGCAAGATCACGGACGCCCTCGGTGGGCGCGGCCTTTTCGGTGTTGAACTCTTTGTGAAAGATGGTGATGTCATCTTCAGTGAAGTGTCCCCTCGCCCTCACGATACCGGCCTGGTCACTGTCATCTCTCAGGATTTAAGCGAATTCGCCCTGCATGTGAGAGCTGTTTTGGGCTTGCCGATTCCGGGTATCCGGCAATACGGAGCCGCCGCTTCGAGCGTGATTTTATCCAACGGCACATCGGACCAGCCCGCCTTTGATGGCGTGGACGTCGCGCTTCGCGAGGCGGATACAAAGGTTCTGATCTTCGGGAAAGGCGAATGCGCCGGAGTCCGCCGTCTCGGCGTTGCCCTGGCCCTTGCCGACGACGTCGAGGCGGCCGTGGAGAAGGCGAAAAGAGTTTCTTCCGCCGTGATTGTTTTGTATTAGCGGCAAGTTAAACCGCTTTCACTCAAAGCGTCCGCTGAAGCCGAAAAAGGGCCTTGATCGACAACGTGTTGATCAAGGTCCTTGTTTTGATGCGCTGGGCAAAAGGCGTCGGTATCGTTGCCCTATGCGGCCTCTTCTTGGAAGTCTACAAGTCCTCGCCGCAGGCGGCGCCCGATGCGAACGCCCAATGCAGGTTGAACCCGCCCAGGTGCCCGGTCACGTCGAGCGTTTCCCCGATTACATACAACCCCGGCACGTCGCGGGCCTCCATGGTTTTGGACGAGATGCGGGCCGTGTCCACGCCGCCGACCGTGACCTCGGCCTTGGCGTAGCCCTCGGTGCCGGACGGGGTGATGGTGAAGCGGTGGATGGCCTCGCAGGCCGTCTCGATCTGGGCCTTGGACAGCTGGCTGACCGGGCTGTCGGCCAGGGGGGCGTCCAGGAGCAGGGGCGGCAGCCGCTTGGGCAGGATGCGGGCCAGCAGGTTGCGCAGCTGCTGGTTGGAGGCGCGGTGTTCCTCGATGACGTCTTCCAGCCGCTGGCCGGGCAGGAAATCGATGGTCATGGGCCGGTTCTCGCGCCAGTAGCTGGACGCCTGGAGCACGGCAGGGCCGGAGATGCCCCGGTGGGTGAAAAGCAGGGGGTCGGTGAAGCGCGCGCCTTCCGTCTCGACGGTGGCGGGCAGGGCGTTGCCCGCCATCTCCACGCACATGGCCTGTCGTTTCTTGGGAAAGACCAGGGGCACCAGGCCGGGCCGGGTCTCGGTCAGCTTGAGCCCGAACTGCTCGGCCAGCCTGAAGCCGAGGTCCGTGGCCCCGACCTGCGGCCAGGACGGCCCGCCCAGCGCCAGGACCAGGCGGTCGGCGGCGAGGCTGCGGCCGCCCGCCTCCACGGTGAACGGCCCGTTGCCGGACACCTTGCCGATTTCGCAGCCGGTCAGGATTTCCACGCCCGTCCGCTGGCAGCGCTCGGCCAATGCCCCGGCCACGCGGCCCGCGCCTTCTAGGGTGAACAGCTGGCCGTGGTCGCGTTCCTCATAGGTGATGCCGTTTTCCCCCAGGAAGCCGACCACGTCCCATGGCGAGAGCCGGGCCAGGGCGGATTTCACGAAATGGGGGTTGGCGCACAGGTAGTGCTCGGGGGAGGCGTCCAGGTTGGTGAAGTTGCACATGCCGCCGCCGGACACGCGGACCTTGCGCGCGGTCTTGACCCCGTGGTCGATGACGGCCACGCGGCGGCCGCGCGCCCCGGCGGTCATGGCGCACCACAGGCCCGAGGCCCCGGCTCCGAGTATGACGGCGTCCAGTCTGTCCATGCGCCGGTTCTACGGCAAGGGCCCTGGATTGTCACGAAACCGTGTTGACAAAAAACGGGGTGGGGCTATGATTTCGGAACCTGTAAAAACTCTACTCTGGAGGAAGCAAAATGGCTGCCAAGAAAATACTGATGCTCGTCGGCGACTTCGTGGAAGACTACGAAGCCATGGTTCCCTTTCAGATTCTGCTGATGGTCGGCCATACGGTCCACACCGTCTGCCCCGGCAAGAAGGCGGGCGAGACCGTGGCCACCGCCGTGCACGACTTCGAGGGACACCAGACCTACTCCGAAAAACCGGGCCACAACTTCGGCGTGACCACCACCTTCGAGGAGATCAAGGCCGAGGACTACGACGCCCTGGTCATCCCCGGCGGCCGCGCCCCGGAATACCTGCGCCTCAACCCGGACATCATCAAGTGCGTGCAGCACTTCGCCAAGGCGGGCAAGCCCATCGCGGCCATCTGCCACGGCCCGCAGATCCTGACCGCGGCCGACGTCATCAAGGGCAAGACCTGCACCGCCTACCCGGCGGTCAAGCCGGACATCGACGGCGCGGGCGGCACCTGGTGCGAGGTCAACGCCACGGCCTCCAACGCCTGCACGGACGGCAACATCGTCACCGCCCCGGCCTGGCCCGCCCATCCCGAGTGGATGCGCGCGTTCCTCAAGGTCCTGGGGTCCACCATCGAGCCGTAACCGGCCGTTCTCCGCGAGATCGAAAACAGGCGGCCCGGGGAATTTCTCCGGGCCGCTCCACTTTTCTTCCCGGCGGGTTTCTGTTATGAGCAAATCAACAATTGCTTACAATACGTGGAGGATGCGAACATGATGGGTTATTTCTGGTTTTTCCTGGGGCTGTTCCTGACCGTGGCCGCACTGGTCATGATCAAGGTCAGTTCTCCGAACGGGCACTAGTTTTCGCCGCGCACGCGGCATGAGGGGAATCGGCGAAACCGGTTCCCCTTCGTTTTTTTGACCTCCCCGCCGAAGGCGCATAAACGGGATGCAAGGGTGCGAACCCTTGCCCGCCGGAGGCGAAATCACCCGACAACGCCGCGCAGCGGCCTTCCCCTCCTGATTTCCCTGCATCCAAAGGAGAAGACGCCATGATCATTTATTCCTGGAACGTCAACGGCTACCGGGCCGTGCTCAAGAAGGATTTCCGCGACTGGCTGGACGGCTGCGGCGGCGACGTGGTCATGCTCCAGGAGACCAAGGTCGAGCCGGACCAGCTCGACCCGGAGGAGCGCGAGCCCGATTCCTTCTCCAACCACTACTGGAACTGGTCCAAGAAAAAGAAGGGCTATTCCGGCGTGGCCTGCTTCACCAACCCCGAGCCGCTCTCCTGGGACACCGGCCTGTCCGACGGCCGGTTCCGCGACGAGGGCCGGGTGCTGCATCTCGAATACCCGGACTTCCATCTGTTCAACATCTATTTCCCCAACGGCCAGATGTCCGACGAGCGCCTGGATTTCAAGATGGGCTTCTACGACACCTTCCTCGAACACGCCCAAACCCTGCGCAAGACCAAGCCCATCGTGGTCGGCGGCGATTTCAACACCGCGCACCGGGAAATCGACCTCAAGAATCCCAAGGCCAACAGCGAACGGTCCGGGTTCCTGCCCGTGGAGCGCGCCTGGATCGACAAGTTCATTGAACACGGCTACGTGGACACCTTCCGCCTGTTCGAGGACGGGCCGCACCACTACTCCTGGTGGTCCTACCGCTTCAACGCCCGCAAGAACAACGCCGGGTGGCGCATCGACTACTTCTTCGTGTCCGAGGAACTCAAGGACAAAGTCGTCCGCGCCTGGATCGAACCCGACGTCCTCGGCTCCGACCACTGCCCTATTGGTGTTGAGATAGACGTTTAAGAATGCCTCCGGGCCTCCAGCCGTTGGCGAGTCTTCGAGCCTTACGGATGAGGACAGCAGCGATCGGCCGGGGGAAGGGGAGAAGGGAACCCTTTGAGAAAAGGGTTCCC
>NZ_JBGLYH010000076.1:0-15821 GCF_041414475.1 Pseudodesulfovibrio karagichevae | reverse complement strand
CCCCCATCCCCTTTCCCTTCCTAAACTTTTTGTATGCGCATCCGCGCGTGCGGCGGGTCGAGACGATCCGTACCGTTTCGCCTGGGACGGTGGGCACGTGAGGACTTGAATAAAATCGTACGCCATCCCGCCCCCGCACGCCCTTGCCGAAGGCACACAAAAAGTTCTGGAGGGGGAGGCCAGAGGGGGAACCTCTTTCAAGAGGTTCCCCCTCTGGCCGCCGGAGGCATAAAAAAAAGGGACCGGCCTCCGTCAGGAGGCCGGTCCCTTTTTATTTATGATTCGACGCTAAGCGCTGACGCGCTTGATGCGGGCGCCGACGCCGGAGAGTTTGGCTTCGATGTTTTCGTAGCCCCGGTCGAGGTGGTAGATGCGTTCGATGGTGGTGGTTCCTTCGGCGGCGAGCCCGGCCAGGACCAGGGAGGCGCTGGCGCGGAGGTCGGAGGCCATGACCGGCGCGCCCTTGAGCGAGCCCACGCCCTTGACCATGGCGGTGCGGCCCTTGAGGCGGATGTCCGCGCCCAGGCGGACGAGTTCGAGGACGTGCATGAAGCGGTTCTCGAAGATTTTTTCCTCGATGGTGCCGATGCCCTTGCCGAAGCACATCAGGGCCATGAGCTGGGCCTGCATGTCCGTGGGGTAGCCGGGATGCGGCAGCGTGGTCACGTCCACGTTTTCGAGCAGGCCGTTGGCCCGGCGGACCAGGACGTAGTTGTCCTCCTCCTGGAGCCAGACGCCCATTTCGCGCAGCTTGTAGCTGACCGCGTCCAGGTCCTGGAACGGGCAGTCCAGGATTTCCAGCTCGCCGCCGGTGATGGCCGCAGCGACCATGTAGGTCCCGGCCTCGATGCGGTCGGGCATTATGCGGTAGTCGCAGCCGGACAGGGAGGACACGCCCTCCACGTGCAGGACGCTGGTGCCCTGGCCGGTGATCCTGGCCCCGCAGGCGTTGAGGAAGTTGGCCAGGTCCACGACCTCGGGCTCGCGGGCCGCGTTCTCGATCTCGGTCTCGCCCTCGGCCAGGGCGGCGGCCATGAGGATGTTCTCGGTGCCGCCCACGGTAGGAAAGTCCAGGGTCATGCGGGCGCCCTTGAGGCCGTTCTTGCAGCGGCCCTTGATGTAGCCCTCGGTGATCTCGAACTCCGCGCCCATGCGTTCGAAGCCGCGCAGGTGCAGGTCCACCGGGCGCGCGCCGATGGCGCAGCCGCCGGGCAGTGCCACCTTGGCCTCGCCCAGCCGGGCCAGGAGCGGGCCGAGGCAGAGCACCGAGGCGCGCATGGTCTTGACCAGGTCGTAGGGAGCCTCGGGCTTGAGGCCTGTGCACAGGCTGGTGGCCGCGTTGTCCTCGAAGGTGGTTTCGCAGCCGAGGATGTTCAGCAGCTTGAGGGAGGTGCGAATGTCGGCCAGACGCGGCACGTTGGTCAGGGAGACCTTTCCTTCGGCCAGGAGGCAGGCCATGAGGATAGGCAGGGCGGCGTTTTTCGCGCCGCTGACCTGAATGCTTCCCTGGAGCGGCACGCCGCCTTCGATGATAAGTTTATCCATGTGTATCCTTTTTTGATTCTTTTGCTTGACCGGGGGAGAAAGCTTGGTTAAAAACTGCCCCTCACACGGTGGGTGTAGCTCAGTTGGTAGAGCACCTGGTTGTGGCCCAGGTGGCCGTGGGTTCAAGTCCCATCACTCACCCCAGATCGACTCAATTGGACGGAACTTCGGTTCCGTCCTTTTCGTTTTTCGGGGAGGCGGAACCCGCCTTGTCCAGGAGTTCCAGCAGCCGCTCCGCCCCATGGGGACGAAGTTTCCTTTCGAAAAGTATGGTCTCGGGCGAACCGCCCTCCACGCCGGAGAAGGCCTGGTTCAGGTTCGTGCGGTTGGAGTACCCGCCGGTGCTCAGAGCCATGCCCGCGTACAGGCCGGTCCGCTCGCCCACGAAATAAATGTTCCCGGACTCCTGGAACTCGGGGGTCTGGTTGGCCTCGACCTCGGCATTCAGGGCCACGGCCCGGGCCTGGCCGCTCAGCACCGCGCCCTTTTCCAGGATGTAGCGGACGTCGTCATCGTTCATGATCAGGAGCAGCCCGGACTCCTTGGACACGCCCGCCTGGAGCCCCCAGCCCACCGAGGACTTGGACAGGAAGACCGGACCGGTCCAGCCCTTGTCCGTGCGGGCGGTCATCAGGGCGTTGCCGTGGCCGATGGAGAAGATGAAACTGACGTCGCCCACGGCCGGGATGATCATGATGCCCCGGGCCTCGCCGATCAGCCGGTGAAGACGGCCGTCCTTGTCGTTTTGCAGAGAATTTTCAACCATGCCGGTGGCTTCGTCCACCAGAGCCTGAGCGGTCCCACGGTCCGTGGTCGCTCCCTTGGAGGCCGTCGCCGCGCACCCGGCCAGGAGGGCCAGGAGCAGCAGGAAGGCCGCGATGTGCGTTGCTCGAATTGCCATAGCATTGGCCTAAAGGGTGCGTCCTACCCTGTCAAGACCGTTTGCGCAGACGGCGGGCGTCGCCCACCCGCACGGTCAGTTTTTCCTTGTCGAAATATTCAAGGACCGGAATGAGATACTTGCGCGACAGCCCGGTCAGTTCCTTGAAATCCGGGGCCGACATCTCTTCGCGGCCGTCGAAGAAACCGACGATGGCGTCGCGTATCCCGGCCAGGGCCGGGGCGTGGTAGTACATGTCGTCCTTGATGCGCGTCAGTTCCCCTTGGTCCTGCAACAGCTTGAGCACGGGCCCGGCCTGCTTGGCGTCCATGCCCAGCGGTTCGAGCACGTCCTTGAGGTTGGGCGGCGTGGCCCCGCCTTCGGTGTAGGCGGACAGGATGGTCTCGCGGACCTTTGCCTGGTCCGAGGCCAGGGAGACCTTGTGGTCCTTGAGCCGGATGACCTCCTGCTCGGCCACTATCTCGCCCTTCTTGAGCAGCCGCTCCAGGAGGAAGTGCATGAGCTTGGGCGGCAGGTCGCGGCCCCAGGACGAGGCCAGCTCGCCGCGCTGCACGCCGGGCTTCATGGATTCCCGCCTGTGGTAGGCGGCGAGGAATTCGAGCAGTTCCGAAGAGAGGCGTTCGGCCAACTCGCCGCCCGCATAGCGCCGGGTCTCCTTGTCGAAGAGCACGGCCCGCTGCTGGCCGCCGAGCACGCCCAGGGTCTTTTCCAGCCCCTTGGTCTCGAGGTTGGTCATGGTCAGCAGCTCGGCGAAGCTCACGCCCTTGGGTCCGGCCAGTTCGAGCTGGGCGGCAGCCACCTCCTCGGGCGTGTCCGAGGCCAACCGTTTGAGCAGCTCCACGTCCCCGGAGAACCGCTTTACGCCATGCCCGCAGGGGCCGATGAGCCGCCCGCCCGCAAAGGCGCGCAGGGGCGAAAACGAGCGCAGCACGATACGGTCGCCCCAGACCCCGGCCATGGGTTCGGTGAAACGCGCCTGGCACACGGCGGTCTCGCCGGGCGCGAGTTCGTCGCGGTCGAGCAGGTAGATGCGCGCCAGGACCTCCCGCGCGCCGTGGTGGAGATGGATCTCCTTGCGATGCTTGAGCGGCAGGCGCGAGGATTCCAGCACGGTCAGCTCGATGTCCCAGACGTCGGCCGGGAACAGGGAGCCGGGCCGGGCCAGGACGTCGCCCCGGTGCACGTCATCCACCTCGAGATTCGCCAGGTTCACGGCGGTGCGCCGTCCGGCCTGGGCCGTCTCCACGGTCACGCCGTGGGATTGCAGACCGCGCACCTTGGTGGCGATCTCGCCGGGATAGAGGCGGATGTCCTCGCCCACGGAGATGGCCCCCGAGATCATGGTCCCGGTGACCACGGTGCCGTGGCCCTTCATGGTGAAGACCCGGTCCACGGGCAGGCGGAAGAGATCCGAGCGCCGCTTGGGCCTGAACTCGGCCACCAGTTTCCTCAAGGCGTCCTTGAGGTCTTCCAACCCCTGCCCGGTGTGCGCGGACACGGGCAGGATGGGCGCGCCGCCGAGGAAGGTCGGCTCCAGATAGGCGGCCACCTCCTCCCTGACCATGTCCAGCCACTCCGCGTCGACCATGTCGGCCTTGGTCAGGGCCACCAGGCCGGTGGTCACGCCGAGGAGCTGGCAGATCTCCAAGTGCTCCCGGGTCTGGGGCATGATGCCCTCGTCGGCCGCGATGACCAAAACCACGAAATCCACGCCCGCCGCGCCCGCGACCATGTTCTTGACGAATTTTTCATGGCCCGGCACGTCCACGATGCCCAACCGGTTCTCCTCGCCGAGGTCCAGGAAGGCGAACCCCAGTTCGATGGTGATGCCGCGCTTCTTTTCCTCGGACAGCCGGTCGCAGTCGATGCCGGTGAGCGCTTTGATGAGCGTGGTCTTGCCGTGGTCGATGTGGCCGGCGGTTCCCATGATGACGGGCATAATGCGTGTTCTCCGCTGCGTGCTGGTTGAGATTCGGAATGAGCCAGGTAACCATGGTAGAAAAAAACAGGCCGCGTAACAAGGCTGAGGATGCGGATCGGGCCTCATCCCCTCCGCCAAGGGGTCGGGAAAGCGCCAATTATATTGACCTATACTGTACATATGTTAAGAAGGCTCAATGGAAATAGCCTTTCCAAAGGGAGACGTTTTCATGAGCAAAATACACACGGTACTGCAATGCTGCCTGCTGGCGGCGGTCCTCATCTCGATCGCCCCGGCTGCCGTCCGGGCCATGGAACCCGCTCCGGCGCTGCCCGACGCCATCGGCGAGGTGGTCTCCCTGGCCGGGACGGTCACCGCCCAGGGCGCTGACGGCGCCGTGCGGAAGCTCGGCCTGAACCACCCTGTGGCGCCCAGGGACGTCATCGTCACCGGCTCCCACAGCAATGTGGAGATCCTGTTCCACGACCGCTCGGTCCTTTCCCAGGGGCCGGACTCCCGGACCGCCATCGACGACTTTGTCTACGCCGCCGATCCGTCCGCCTCGAAGATCCTCCTCAAGGTGGGCACCGGGACCTTCCGCTATGTGACCGGGCAGATCGTCCGGCAAAACCCCGACGCCTTCGCCCTCGACACCCCGACCACCACCATCGGCATCCGGGGCACCGAGGTCTTTGCCGAGAACACGGCCGAGAGCGAGGAGATCGGCGTGCTCTCCATGACCCCCGGCCACGAGGTGGACGTGTCCTCAGGCGGGGTCGCCAAGACCATCTCCCGGGCGGGCTACTCGGTCATGTCCGTCGGCGGGCGGCTGTCCGACCCGGCCCCCACGGACCCGGCCACCCGCGCCAGGGTGATGAAGGCCGCGCCCCAGACCACCCAGGGCGAATCGGCCGCGCCCGGCCGGTCCGACATCGACAGCCGGGTCCGGGCCTTTGCCGAGGCCATCGGCCGGACCAAGGGCGGCCTCGGCAGCCTCGAAGACCGGCCCGACTACAACGCCCTGCACAACATCACGCTCCAGACCCTGGCCCGCGACAATGCCGAAAGGGGCCGCGACGGCTCCGTCGGCGCGGGGCTGGGCAGCGGCGGCGACGGTGACGGCGGCGATGGCGGCGGACAGCCGTGACCACGGATTCATCCCAACTTTCGGAAAGGAATGACGACATGAAAGCATCTCTTCGATACGCGATCATCCCCGCCCTGTTCCTCCTGCTGTCCGGCTGCGTGGTGAGCACCATGAGCGAACGCCAGGGGACCAGGGCGTACCTGGAAAAGGACTACGCCACCGCCAGGATGAAATACGAGGAGGCCGCGGCCGAGGGCAACGCCCAGGCCATGTACCACCTGGCGGTCATGTACGCCCAGGGTCAGGGCGTGGCGCAGGACTACGCCGAGGCTGCCCGCCTGCTCGAACGGTCCGCGGACCTCGGCCAGGACGACGCCCGGCTCATGCTCGGCCTGTTCCACCTCTACGGCGACGGCGTGCCGCGCGACGTGAACCGGGGCGCGGCCCTGGTCCGAGCCGCCGCCGAAGACGGCAACGACACGGCCATGTACTATCTCGGCAACCTCTACGCCGCCGGGCTGGGCGTGGAAAAGGACCTCGACAAGGGGCTGTACTGGATGGGCAAGGCCAGGGACGCGGGCTTCCCGGTCAAGGACAAACTCCTGACCAGGGACGGCCTGGCCGCCCTGTATCCCTAAGCCCGAAACCACGGAGGAAGCCCACGCCATGCATGCCCCAGGATTCTTCGTTCGCCCGGCGCTCGTGCTGGCCCTGCTCTGCGCCTTGGTCCCCGCCGCCCTGGCGGCCGGGCCCGGCGCGACGCCCGAGGACGCCATCGGCTCCGTGGCCTACCTGACCGGCGAGGTCATGGCCGAAAGGCCGGACGGCGACGCCCGCGCGCTGGCCCAAGACGAAGCGGTCAGGGCCGGGGACATCATCGTCACGGCCGCGCGCAGCTGCGTGGAGATCGTGTTCAGGGACGGCTCGGTCTTTTCCCAGGGCGCCCAGTCGCGCTCGGCCCTCGACGGCTTCGTCTACACGGACAAGCCGTCCGCCTCGAAAATGCTCCTCAGGATGGCCGTGGGCACGGCTCGCTACGTGACCGGCAAGATCGTCGAGCAGAACCCCGGGGGCTTCGCCTTCGAGACCCCGCTCGCGACCATCGGCATCCGGGGCACCGGCATCTTCGCCGTGGTCTCCCCCGAGCGGGAGGAGATCGGCGTGCTGTCCATGACCCCGGGGCACACCGTGTCGGTGACCTCGGCGACGCAGTCCCGGACCATCGGCCGGGCGGGCTATTCGGTATCCGTCTCCCCGGACGGGCGGATATCGCCCCCCGCGCCCATCGCCCCCGCGACCCGCTCCCGGGTCATTCGGTCCGCGCCCCAGACCTCCCGGGGCGAAGAGCCCGATCCGACCCTGGTCAGCCGGGAGGAGATCGACGCCCGCATCAAGGCGTTCGAGGCGGCCCTGGACCGCACCAAGAGCGAACTCGGCGGGGTCGACAACCGGCCCGACTACAACACCCTGCACGAACTCTCCCTGCTGAAGGAAGGCAAACGGACCGCCGAGGGCGATCAACACGCCCCCTCGACGACGGTGCCGAGCCGGGCACTGAAAGCGCCCACCGACGTCAACCTGCCGGCTCCGACGAACAAGCCCGTCCCCAGGCCCCACTACCCCTGAGCACGAAAAAAAGAGGCGGCGGGAATGACTCCCGCCGCCTCTTGATTTCCAAGGGTTATTTCTCGGCGAAGATCAGACGCATGCCGAAGAAGAGCATCAGTGAGCCGATGCACGCCGACAGCGGTCTTCGGATGCGCTGGTAGGCCCGATGCATGAAGCCCAGCGAGAAGCCCACGGCCACCAGGGAATACCAGGACAGGGAGATGGCGAAGACCAGGGCCAGGGTGGCCACGGCCTGGACCGGACTGAGCTGCGGCGGCAGCAGGGTCAGGAACATGCTGCCGAAAAAAGCCGCGCTCTTGGGGTTGGACAGGTTGGTCAGCAGGCCGATGCGGTAGCCCCCGGACCGGCCCGGATCGGCCGCCTCCGGGCCGCGCGCCTCTCCCGCGAGGGCGGACCGGATGACGGTCACGCCGACGTACAGCAGGTACAGGCCGCCGAGGATCTTGACCGCGCCATACAGCCAGGCGAAGGCCAGGAACAGGGCGTGCAGCCCGACCATGGCCGAAGCGGCCCAGGTCACGGACCCGGTGGCTATGCCCAGGGCCGTGAGCAGCGCCCGGCCGCGCGTGGCGGTCAGGCCGCCGCGGGCCGCGACCAGGAAGTTGGGTCCCGGCAGGATCACGGCCAGGGCCCAGACCAGGCCGAAGCCCCACAGAAACGAGCAGTCGCTCACGACGGCCCCCTACCGCTTCAGGAATTCCCGGAAGGCCAGGACGCAGGCGTAGATGTCGGCCTTGGCGGACAACTCGAAAGGCGAGTGCATGGACAGGACCGGCACGCCCACGTCGATGACGTCCATGCCGTACACGGCCAGGAACTTGGCCACGGTGCCGCCGCCGCCCGCGTCCACCTTGCCCAGTTCGGACATGTGCCAGGGGATGCCCGCGCCATCGAAGATGGAGCGCAGCCAGCCGATGAAGTCCGGATGGGCGTCGTTGGCCCCGACCTTGCCGCGATGGCCGGTGAACTTGTTGAAGCACGGGCCGTAGCCGAGGCGGGCGGCGTTGAGCGGCTCGTACACGTCCTTGTGATCCGGGTCCATGGCCGCGGACACGTCGGCGGACAGGGCCGAGCCGTTCATCAGCACGGAAGACAGGCGCGCGCCCGGTTCCCAGGCCTCCACCAACTCCTCCATGCAGTACTCGAAGAAATAGGACTTGGCGCCCGTGGCCCCCTCGGAGCCGATCTCCTCTTTGTCCCAGAAGAGCACGACCTGGCAGTACTCGGGCTCGGGCTCGGCCAGCAGGGCCTCGAGGGCGCAGAACACGCTGGACCGGTCGTCCTGGCCGTAGCCGCCGATCATGGACTCGTCCAGGCCCACGTACCGGGCCGGACCGGCGGGCACGGCCTGCATCTCGGCGCTGAGGAAGTCGGCCTCCTCGATGCCGTAGCGCTTGTGCAGGATCTCCAGGACCTTGCGCTTGACCGGCTCCTTGGCCTTGTCCTCGTCGTCCTTGGGGGCCGGGACCGGGGACTGGCCCAGGATCACGTTGAGCTTCTCGGCCTCGAAGGCGTCCTCCACCTTCTTGGTCACTTCCTTGTAGGCCAGGTGCGGCAGCAGGTCGGTAATGGTGAAGACCGGGTCCTTGGCGTCTTCGCCGATGCACACGGACACGGCCTCGCCGGACTTCTTGACCACGGTGCCGTGCAGGGCCAGGGGGATGGTCAGCCACTGGTACTTGCGGATGCCGCCGTAGTAGTGGGTCTTGGCCAGGCAGATGTCCAGGTCCTCGTAGAGCGGGCGCTGCTTGAGGTCCAGGCGCGGGCAGTCGGCGTGGGCCCCGACCAGACGGAAGCCGTCCGACAGGGGCCGTTTGCCCTTGCGGGCCAGGAAGCAGGTCTTGTTGCGGTTGAAGCGGTAGGCCTGCGGAGCCTTGAGGTCGTCCACGAAACCGGCGGCCTCGACCTTGCCGCGCACGTAGTCCATGACCAGCCGCTCGGTCTTGCATTCGCTCAGAAATTTCAGGTAGTCGGCGGCCAGGGCGTCCATCGCCTTGACGTGCTTCTTGGCGGCGTAGGCCTCCCAGGCGGATTTGGGCTCATATTCCAGTTGCAGCTTGCTCATATGCGTTTCCTTTATTCGGTCAGGGCGGCCACGGCCTGCTTGAGGGCGTGGGCGGCCAGCTTGAGTTCGGTGGACGCCAGGGTTCGGGGGTCCAGCAGAAATTCGTCGTCCTCGATGCGCGCCACCAGCGGCGGATCGGTGTCCAGCAGGGCGTCGCGCAACGCTTCGGCCTTCACCCCCCGAACATCCAGGGTGACCATGGTGCCGGTCAGGTCGTACTCCGGGAAGGCCCCCCCGCCCACGCGGGAGACGCCCTTCTTCAGGGCCACCTCGGCACGCTCGCCCAACGCCTCGCGCACGGCCTCGGCCAGGCGGCGGGCCTTGGACTTGAGCGCCTCGGGCGAGGCGGTGATCATATTCAGGGTGGGGATTTTGCGCCGGGCCTCGGCCATGTCGAGGTACAGCCTCAGGGTCGCCTCCAGGGCGGCCAGGGTCATCTTGTCGATGCGCACGGCCCGGTTGATGGGGTTCTTCTTGATGCGGTCGATGTATTCCTTGCGGCCCACGATGACGCCCGCCTGGGGCCCGCCCAGGACCTTGTCGCCCGAGAACGAGACCACGTCCGCGCCCTGGGCCACCACCTGCTGCACCGTGGGTTCGCCGAGCAGCCCTTCCCCTTCCAGGGAATAGAGGGAGCCGGAGCCCAGGTCCTCGATGACCGGGAGGTTGTAGCGGTCGCCCAGCACGCGCATCTCGGCCAGGGAGACCTCCTTCGTGAAGCCGACCACGCGGAAATTGGAGGTGTGCACGCGCATGAGCGCGGCGGTCTCGTCGCCGATGGCGTTCTCGTAGTCGTGCACGTGGGTCCGGTTGGTGGCCCCGACCTCGCGAAGAACCGCCCCGGACTTGGCCATGACGTCCGGAATGCGGAAGGAACCGCCGATCTCGACCAGCTGGCCGCGCGAGACGATGACCTCGCGCCCCCTGGCCAGGGTCTCGAGCATGATGAACACGGCGGCCGCGTTGTTGTTGACCACCAGGGCGGCCTCGGCCCCGGTGATGTCGCACAATATCTTCTCCACATGGGAGTAGCGGCTGCCGCGCTTGCCCGTGGACAGGTCGAACTCGCAGTTGGAGTAGTGCCCGCACGCCTCGGCCACGGCCTCGATGGCGGACTTGGCCAGCAGCGAACGGCCCAGGTTGGTGTGCACGACCACGCCGGTGGCGTTGAGCACTCGGCGGAAATGGGGCCGGGCCTTGGACCGGACATAGGCGGTCAGCCGGGGAGCCAGGGCCGAAGCCGACAGCTCCTCGGGACGGGAAAACGCGCCCGCGCGGATTTCCTCGCGGCAGATGTCCAGGAACTCGTTGACCAGGTTCTTGACCAGCGGACGGGGCAGCTCGCCGATCCCCTCCGCCTTGGTCAAAACGGACAGAATCTCGTCCACGGAAGGCAGGTGCCTGAAAAGGTTGCTCATTCGTAATCCAGTGTTAGGCGGTGAGAAAACGAGGATTCAGGATATAGAACTCGGCAAGCAAATACAAGGACCCGCATACCAGTGTCGGTCCGTCGATGTCCGGCATCTCGTGAAGCGCCGCTTCCAGCGAATCCGACGTCGTGGCCCGCGCGCCGATGGCGGCGGCGATCTCCCGGTTGTCGGCGGCCCGTTCCCCTTCCATGGCCGGAACCAGGATCGGCCCATCGGTCAGGGTGCGGATGAGCGGCAGCATGTCGGTCAGGTTCTTGTCGCGCAGGCAGGCGAAGACCACCTTGCCCGGCCGGATGGACTCGCCGCGCAGGGCCGCGTTCAGGGCGGTCAGGGCGTGGGCGTTGTGCGCCCCGTCCAGGATGATCTCCCGCCCGTCCAGCTCAACCCGCTGGAACCGGCCCGGCAAGAAGGCGCTCTCCAGGCCGAAGACCTCGGTGATGTGGTCGGTGCGCAGGGACCGGCCCGCCGCGAACCAGCGCCAACCGGCCAGGGCCAGCCGGGCGTTGGCCGTCTGGTGGATGCCCCTGAGCCCCAGTTTGATCCCGTTCACGGGCCCGGCCGCGTCCACGGCGTAGACCAGCCGCGCCCCGACCGCCTCGGCCCGCGCCTGGAGCTCGAGCATGGCCTCGGGCTCCTGGGGGCCGGTCAGGGCCACCCCGCCCTCGTGGATGGCCCCGGCCTTGTCCCTGGCGATGTCGGCCAGGGTGGGGCCGAGAATCTTCTCGTGGTCCAAGCCTATGGGCGCGAACAGAGTCAGCCCCGGCTTGAACACATTGGTCGCGTCATAGCGCCCGCCCAGCCCGGCCTCCATGACCGCCATGTCCACCCCGGCCCGCTCGAAGGCGAGCATGGCCAGGCAGGTCTGAAACTCGAAATAGGTCAGGTCCCCGCCGCCGGGCACGGCCATGGCCTCGTTGGCCAGGTCCACCCAGGTCTCCTCGGAGAGCATGCGCCGGTTGACCTGTATGCGCTCGCGGGGGGAGACGAAGTGCGGCGAGATGAACATGCCCACCTTCTGCCCATGGGCGCGGGCCAGTGAGGTCAAAAAGGCGGTTGTGGAGCCCTTGCCGTTGGTGCCGACCACATGGACCACGGGCACTTCGGGCAGGCCGCGCGCCGCCCAGAAGGCCTCCATGCGGCCCAGGCTCAGGTCCATATGGAACAGGCCGAGCCGGTCCATGTAGCCGGTGAGTTCGGAGTAATTGCTGAATTGTGTCACGAAGGGGTTCCTATCAGGAATGCGGCCGGTATGGAACACCCCGAAGGCGATCCTTTCCGCCATCGGCCCGGTCCCGGTTTTTCCAAGAAGAGTTATAAGTTATAAACCTATGGTGTAAACGGAAGCAAGTGTGCTAGTCGCTATATCTGTCTACACGCAAGGAGAAGCAAATGCTTAGAAAAATTACCATCAAGACCCGGATTTTATTGTTGATATGCTGTATTGTCGTCTTTACGGCCGGGTTCACCCTGGCTTTTCTGGACGGCGTGAACAACGTCAAGGAAATCGGCGTGGACTTCGCCACCAAGTCCATGCTCGAAGGCGAGAAGCGCAAGATCGAGGTCGCCACCCTGGCCATGGCCGAGAGTATCAGCGCGGCCATAGCGGACGTCTCCGATCCCGACGCCAGGGTCGAAACGATCCGCAAGCTCGTGGACAAGATCCGCTTTGAAAGCGACAAGTCCGGCTATTTCTTCGTCTACAACAAGACCACCAACGTCTCCCTGCCCCCGAACCACTCCCTGCAGGGCAAGGACCTGAGCAACCTCAAGGACCCCAACGGATTGCAGCTGGTGGTCGAACTGAACAAGATCGCCCACAACGGCGGCGGGTTCGTGACCTACATCTGGCCCAAGCCCGGCAAGGGCGACCAGCCCAAGCTTTCCTACGCCACGCTCATCCCCGGCACCGACATGTGGATCGGCACCGGCGTCTATCTCGACAATGTGGAGGAGGAAAAGCAGGTCATCACCACCAAGATCGAGGGCATCGTTTCCAACTACGTCTGGATCATCGGCAGCGCCATCCTCGGCGTGTTCGCCGTGCTCCTACTGCCCTTCTGCCTGTTCATCGTCCGGTCCATCATCCAGCCCCTGCACGAGGCGTTGGAGCTGGCCGACCAGGTGGCCTCGGGCGACCTGACCCGCGACATCTCCTCCGAATACAGAGACGAGCCCGGCAGGCTGACGGCCTCCCTGGGCGTCATGGTCCGCCGGTTGCGGCAGATCGTGGGTCAGGCCAAGGACGGCGCTGACCAGGTGGCCTCCGGCAGCTCCGAGGTGACCAGCTCGGCCACCGCCCTGGCCGACGGCGCCAACCGGCAGGCCGCGTCCGTGGAGGAAGTCTCCGCCTCCATGGAAGAGATGATCGGCCAGATCAGCCGGAACACGGAAAACGCCACCCAGACCGAGCGCATGGCCCACCAGACGGCCCAGGACGCGCAAAAGGGCGGCGACACGGTCATGGAGGCCGTCCACTCCATCAAGAACATCGCCGAAAAGATCTCGATCATCGAGGAAATCGCACGGCAGACCAACCTCCTGGCCCTGAACGCGGCCATTGAGGCGGCCCGCGCGGGCGAGGCGGGCAAGGGGTTCGCCGTGGTCGCGGCCGAGGTGCGCAAGCTGGCCGAACGCAGCGGCGCGGCGGCGGCCGAGATCGGTGAGCTGTCCTCCTCCACTCTGGCCAAGGCCGACGAGGCGGGCGCCATGCTGACCCGCATGGTCCCCGACATCCGCAAGACCGCCGACCTGGTCCAGGAAATCTCGGCGGCCAGCTCCGAACAGAATGCGGGAGCCCAGGAGATCAACAAGGCCATCCAGGAGCTGGACAGCGTCATCCAGCAGAACGCCGGGGCCTCCGAGGAACTGGCGGCCACGGCCAAGGAGTTCACCTCCCAGGCCGGGCAGCTCCAGCAGGCCATGCAGTACTTCACCATCGACACCCGCTCCTCGTCCCGGCCCAGGCCCAAGGCGGGGCAGCCCAAGGCGTCCAAGCCCAAGGCCACCCAGACCAGGGTCTCCCGGCCCGCGCAGGCCCAGCTGCCGCCCTCCAAGCCGCAGGCCCCCGATTCCAAGGGGCTCGACCTGGACATGGACTCCCTGGAGGACAAGGACTTCGAACGGTTCTAGTCCGAAGACAGGCAACGCAAGACAAAGGGCGCACCGCTTGGCGGCGCGCCCTTTTCCTTATCACTGAACAAGATCAGACGGCCTGGAGCAGCCAGTACCAGAGGGGGCGGGTCGCGATGGAAAGCGGCACGCCGATGCCGAGCATGGTCGCGGCCAGCCCCGGCCTCGCGCCGTAGGTCATGGCGATGATCCCGCCGGAGATCATCGGGCCCATGCCCGCCTCGAAGATCGTAACCTTGGTGGCCGTGTCCGTCTGCCCGAGAATCCAGACGTACAGGACCAGGATGAGGACCGGGGCGACGACCAGCTTGTAGCCCAGCCCCACGGCCAGCTCCCGGCCCACGCCCGCAATGGACTTGAAGCGCAGGGTCAGCCCCACGGACAGCAGGGCCAGGGGGCTCAGGGTGGAGCCCAGGCGGGAGAGCATCCCGGTGAGCCACTGCGGATAGGGAACCGCATGCAGGGCGAAGCCCAGTACGATGGCGATGAGCGGGGGGAAGAGCAGGACCTTGCGGGCCAGCTCGCGGCGGCTCACGTCCCGGCCCGAAGCCCCGGCGGCCAGGATGATGCCCGGCCCGGCCAGGACCATGAAGGACCCCGCCGTGTCGCAGAGCATGCCCACGCCGAGGTACTGCGGCCCGTAAAAGGCCTCGATCATGGGCAGCCCCACGAAGGAGGTGTTGCCCAACGCTCCGGTCAGAGCCAGACAGACCACGGTCTTGCGGTCCCAGCCCATGCGGCGGCCCAGGAAGACGAACAGAACGTACCCTGCGCCGAAGACGATCCAGGCCATGGCCGCGGGCGGGACCAGCTCCGGCCCGAGGGGCAGGTCGTGCGCGTACAGCAGGGCCAGGGCGGGCAGGGACATGTGGATGATGACCGCGTTGAGCGCGGCCGGGCCATGCTCGTCGATGATACCGGCGACCCGCAACCCCACGCCCAGCGCGAAACAGATGCCCAGCAGCAGAAAATTGTCCATTGATTACTCCAGATGTGCCCTGTCGTTACCGGGATATCACGGTAATTTCAAGACGTTCGATATCCAAAGCCGACCGCGGACACCCTCTTGCGCATTTCCCCGCAAAAAGTGCTTGCCAAGCGTCCGCAGGAAATATATACCCCTTTTCGCCTGAACGTGCCGAAGTGGTGGAATTGGTAGACACGCATGGTTCAGGACCATGTGGTCTCACGACCGTGGAAGTTCGAGTCTTCTCTTCGGCACCAGAATGAAACAAGGGTTGCGGCTAACAGGCTGCAACCCTTTTTCTTTTTTATCCGGCAAGTTACGTGATTGTCTTCTTTTCGGCGTGATTTGACCCCAAGGGGTCAAAGTGGTGGTTCAAAGTACCCGGAATCGTCTGCCGCCGGAGACCTCACATGCCGCAAATCGCACGCTCCCCGAACCACCTTTACCGAAAGGGCTCAATCTATTACTTTCGCCACGTCATCCCGCACGACCTGCGGGACTCGTTGGGCCGCTCCGAAGTCAGGATGTCTCTCCAGACAGGCTACCTGGCCGAGGCCAGGCCCAAGGCCCGAATATTGGCCTCGGGCGTGAAGCGAATACTGACCAAGATGAGGAACGGTGAACTCCCCATGGATGATTTCGACCAGATAAAAGTGTTCATGAATGACTGGCTCAAGCGTTTCCTGAAAGAAAATGAACACATTGCCATCAACAACCTCACCACGCCCAGCCCCCACACGCAATATGTGCCGGGAGATACCGAAAGGATTATCGAAACGCTCAAGGCCCTGATGGTGTCCAAGGACTACGACACCATGCGGGAATACACGATCATGGCGGCTGAAGACGGGGCTTTCGGTCCACCTGACTCGCTCCCCCTGTCCGATGAATTCACGCACGAATTCATCAAAACCCTTATCGCCTACTATCGCATCATCAGCCACCGAGCCGAAGGCGATTACACCTTTGAAAAAAACATCCTGCCGCCTGAATCAACCGCTCCGCAGCCGATACAGGAACCCAAGCCCCAAATCCTGCTTTCCGAAGCCCTGAAACGGTACAAGGCGGACAGGATCGCCGCCAAACGCTGGAGCGAGGGCAGCGCCAAAGATATCATGTCCACGCTCAACAGCCTGACAGATGTCCT
>NZ_JBGLYH010000075.1:0-15942 GCF_041414475.1 Pseudodesulfovibrio karagichevae | reverse complement strand
TTTCTTGCGGGCCAGGGCCACCATGGCCGGGGATGTTCGGGTTCTCATAGGCATGCCCCCATCGTATGACGGGGGCATGCTTCACTTCAACGCAAGGCTTGTGCGGCTCCTACATAATGCCGTTTTCAAAGGGTTTCCCTCCCCCCTTCCCCCGGCCGATCGCTGCTGTCCTCATCCGTAAGGCTCGATGACTCGCCAACGGCTGGAGGCCCGGAGGCGCTCTTACTGCGTCAATCTTTGCGCCAGCTTCACGGCGGCGACGGCGTCGGTGGACCAGCCGTGGGCGCCGATGGCCTTGCAGAACTTTTCGGTGACCACGGCCCCGCCGATGATGACTTTTGCGCGAAGATTGCGTTCGGCCACGAGTTTGACGGTGTCTTCCATGCGCACCATGGTGGTGGTCATGAGCGCGGACAGGCCGATGAGCGCGGCGTCGTGCTCCTCGGCGGCGGCCACGATCTTGGCGGCGGGCACGTCCTTGCCCAGGTCCACGACCTCGAAGCCGTAGTTCTTGAGCATCAGGCAAACGATGTTCTTGCCGATGTCGTGGATGTCGCCCTCCACCGTGGCCATGACGACCACGGGCCGGGAGCCCGCCCCGCCGTCCTCCTCGAGCAGCGGCTTGAGGCGCTGGAAGGCGGCCTGCATGGTCTCGGCGGATTGGAGCAGCTGGGGCAGGAAGTATTCCTTGGTCTCATACTTGTCGCCCACGATGAGGATGCCGGGGATGAGCAAGTCGTTGACGATGTCCATGGCGGACACGCCCTTGTCCAACTCGGCCTCGACCAGCCTGACCACGTTGTCCTTGTCGCCCTTGACCACGGCGGCCTGGACCGGCGGCAGGGAGGCGGTCCCTGACGGGGCGGCCTGGGTGGACGCGGCCTGGACCCCGCCGCCTCCGGTCCAGCCGGAGAACCTGTCGATGTAGCGCGCGGCCTGGGGGTCGCGGCCGAGCAGGACCTCGGCGGCGTGCAGGGACTCCTGGATGCGCGCGGAGTTCGGATTGGAGATGAACGAGCACAGACCCGACCCCATGGACAGGGCCAGGAAGGTCGAGTTGAGCAGCTCGCGGGCGGGCAGCCCGAAGGAGATGTTGGACAGGCCGATGGTCGTGGGCAACCCCCACTCGTCTCGGCAGTGGCGCATGACCTCCATGGAGTGGCGGGCCGCCTCGGGCTTGGACGAGACGGTCAGGGCCAGGGCGTCGACCATGATCAGGCGGCGCGGGATGCCGAGCGCGTCGGCCTGGGCCAGGAGGCCCTCGATGACCTTGATCCGCTCGGCGGCGGTCACCGGAAGCTTGTTGCCCACGATGGGCAGGAGGATGAACGGCGCGCCGAAGAGCTTGCACAGGGGGCCGAGCTTTTCCATCTTGCCCGGCTCGCCGGAGATGGAGTTGACCAGGGGGGAACCGGGATAGGCCCACAGCCCGGCCTCCACGGCCGCCGGGTCGTTGGAGTCGATGGACAGCGGCGTGGTCACGCGGCCCAGCAGGGAGGTGATCAGCCCGGGCAGGAGCTCGACCTCGTTGACCAGGGGCGCGCCCACGTTGACGTCGAGCACCGGCGCGCCCAGCTCCACCTGTTCGGCGGCGAAGCGGTGCGCCTCGGAAAAGACCGATTCCTGGAGCTCGGCGGTGAGCTGCTTCTTGCCCGTGGGGTTGATGCGCTCGCCGATGATCACGCCGGGGTGGTCGAAACCGATGGGCACGGACACCGAGCGCGAGGTCAGGACGAGCTGGGCGTTATCGGTCTTGTGCGGGCGCTTCCAGGCCGCGTCCCCGACCTTGTCGCGCAGGGCGCGGATGTGGTCGGGCGTGGTCCCGCAGCAGCCGCCGATGAACTTGGCGCCCAGGTCCGCGAACTGCGCGGCCTGCTCGGCGAAGGGCCCGGGCTGCAGCCGGAAGGCGGTCTTGCCGTCGGCGTCCAGTTCGGGCAACCCCGCGTTGGCCTCGGCAAAGGTCGGGGTGGACAGGCGCGGGGCCCAGGCGCGCAGGGTGTCGCGCATCTGCTCGGGCCCGGCCGAACAGTTGGTCCCGATGAGCTCCACGCCCATGTTCTGCATGGTGTCCACAAAGGTCAGCGGCGAAGTGCCGGTCAGGGAGGCCTCGCCCTCGAAAGTCATGGAGATGGCCACGGGCAGGTCGCAGACCAGGCGCGCGGCGATGACCACGGCCTTGGCCTCGGCCAGGTCGAAATGGGTCTCGCCCAGGATCAGGTCCGCGCCCCCGGCCACGCAGCCCTTGATCTGCTCCTTGAAGATGCCCACCAGCTCGCGGAAGGTCATCTCGCCCAGCGGCTTGACGAAATGCCCGGTGGGTCCGATGGACGCGGCCACGAAGGCGTTGTCCCCGGCCACTTCGCGGGCGATGGCGGTCATGGCCCGGTTCAGTTCGAAGGGATCGACGCCCAGGCCGAGCTTGGGCCGGGACCCGCCGAAGGTGTTGGTGGTCAGGATGTTCGCCCCGGCTTCGAGGTAGTCCCGGTGCACGGCGCGGATGACGTCGGGCTCCTTGAGCCCCCAGAGCTCGGGCGAGAGCCCGGCGGGCAGCCCCCTGCCCTGCAGCAGGGTGCCGTAGCCGCCGTCGAAATAATAGATCCTGTCGTCGTCGAGTATTGACCTGAAATCGGGCACTGGTATCCTCCGTCTGGCCGGGCGCCCCCCCGCCGGGTGAAGCGGCTTTGCGCGCGGGCCGATGTATTCTTATATCAAGATATCTCGATTTAGCGGCGACCCAGCCGAAAATCAAGCTTTTTCTCGGTTCGGGCCGGTTCCTTCGCACCCGGAAGACGCACGGTTTTGCACATGTTGCCCTTACCTGAAAATCATTGATAAGGTCGGGCAAAATCTATAGTGTGGCTTTCTTGCTCTTATATTTGTATTGAACCGGGCGCCCTTGCGCCGCATCCATACTTTGCAATGACATCTGAAAAAACGACCGCGGTGGTCGAACCGGAAATCGTCGAGGACGATCTCGAGGAGACCGACTTTAACGAGGACGACTTCGCCGAGGAAGACTTGAGCGAAAGCGACTTCACCGAAGACGACTTCGACGGGGACGATCTGGACGACGACCTGGCCACCGATATATCCCCCAATGCCCCGGCCAAGGCCGAAGGGCTGGAGAACAGGCTCCCGGCGCTGAACCTCGCCCCGACCTCCAAGGCGGTGCGGATTCGCGACCCGCTGCAGCTGTACCTGAAGGAGATCGCCCGGTTCCCCATGCTGGAGCCGGAAGAGGAATACGCCCTGGCCAAACGGGTCCAGGAGGAAAACGACCAGGACGCGGCCTTCAAGCTGGTCTCCTCCCACCTGCGCCTGGTGGTCAAGATCGCCATGGACTTCCAGCGCCGCTGGATGCAGAACGGCCTGGACCTCATTCAGGAGGGCAACGTCGGCCTGCTCAAGGCCGTGACCAAGTTCGACCCGGAGAAGGGGATCAAGTTCTCCTACTACGCGGCCTTCTGGATCAAGGCGTACATCCTGAAGTACATCATGGACAACTGGCGCATGGTCAAGATAGGGACCACCCAGACCCAGCGCAAGTTGTTCTACAACCTGAACAAGGAGCGCCAGCGCCTCCAGACCCTGGGGTTCGACCCCTCGACGGAAGCGTTGAGCGAACGGCTCGGCGTGTCCGAGGCCGAGATCGACGAGATGGACCAGCGGCTGTCCAAGAACGACATGTCGCTGAACACCCCGCTGGGCGAGGATTCCGACGCCACCAGGATGGACTTCCTGCCGTCGCTCTCCCCGGGCGTGGAGGAGTCCATCGCCAACGACCAGATCGTCGACCTGCTCCTGGACAACATCAGGGAGATTCGCTCCTCCCTGAACGACAAGGAAGTGGCCATTCTCGACCGTCGGCTGCTCTCCGACGACCCCGTGACCCTGCGGGAGATCGGCGAGGAGTTCGGCGTCACCAGGGAGCGCGTGCGCCAGATCGAGGCCCGGCTGATGGCCAAGATCCGCGAGCACCTGACGGACAAGGTCAAGGATTTTTCCAGAGACTGGGTGCTGGAACACGATTAATCGGCGGCGACGCCAATCGGGACGAACGGATGAACAGATTCTCTAGGCCTGACCTTCACACCGCACTGGCAGCCTTCGCGCTCTTCGCGCTCCTGGCTGTCGCCGGCTGCGCCGCAACGACCGGCGCGACCAAGTCCATGCCCGCGCCGTCCATGACCGAGTCGGCCCGGCTCGACTACGACTACCTGATCTACCAGGACCTCCTGCACCAGCTGCAGAAGCACGTCCAGGAGGGTGAACGCTCCACCCTGACCACCCAGGAAGTCAACGACATCCACGCCCGGGCCGTGGCCGCCCTGAACCGCGTCCTGTCCCAGGCCCCCACGCCCGAGCTGTACGTGGAAAAGGCGGGCATGTTCTGGAACCACCCCGAGGGTGCCAGCCGGTCCCGCGCGGCCCTCAAGGAAGGACTCGAGAAATTTCCGGACAACCGGCTGCTGACCGTGTACCTGGCCAACTCCTACGTGGCCGACAACCGCACGGACGACGCCATCGCCATCATGGACGGCTTTCTGCGGCGGCATCCCAAGGACATGGAGGCCCGTGAGCGCCTGGGCCAGATGCTCATGGACGCCGGGCAGGACGCCAAGGCCCTGGACGTGCTCAAGCAGATCCCCGAGAAGCAGCGCACGCCGGACGCCCTGTACGCCATGGGCCGGGTCCAGGGGAACCTGGGCATGCGCAAGGCGGCCATCGCCAACCTGAAGAAGGCCGTGGCCATGGACCCGGAGTTCACCGAGGCCATGGTCGAACTGGCCTACCAGTACGAACTGGCCAAGGACTACGTGTCCGCCGAGCGGATCTACGGCTCCATCCTGGAGCAGAGCGACTCCTTCCCCGAGGCGCGGCTGCGACTGATCAACCTGAACCTCAAGCTGAACGACCCGGCCAAGGCCCTGGAGCTGGCCCTCGGCGGCCCGCCCACCAAGTCCTTCATCCTGGACGCGGTGCTCATGTTCATCAACGACGGGTTCTTCGCCCAGGGCTCCACGGTCCTGGACATGCTGACCACCGGCTCCGCCGTGCCCGCCGAATACTATTTCTACAAGGCGGTCATCGCCGACGAGGGCGAGAACGACCCGGCCAAGGCCCTGTCCTACCTCGAAGAGGTCAAGAAGACCGACCGCCTCTACCCGCACGCCCTGCGCTTCAAGGCGCAGCTGCTGGCGGCCCAGGGCAAGGACGCCGAGGCCCTGGCCATTGCGGCCCAGGGCAAGGCGCTCTACCCCGAGGCCTCCATATTCTACATCCTCGAATCCGGGCTCAGGAAGCAGCAGGGCGATCTGGCCGGGGCGGAAGCCTCCCTCAAGGAAGGGCTCGAACGCCTCAAGAACGACCCCGAGCTAACCTACGAGCTGGCCATGATCTATGACGCCACGGGCCGCCGCCCGCAGGGGATGGCCCTGATGGAGACCGTGATCCGCGCCCATCCCGACCACGCCAACGCGCTCAACTACGTGGGCTACACCCTGGCCGAGGAGGGCCGCGAGCTCGACCGCGCCCTGGTCCTGGTGACCAAGGCCTCCAAGCTCGACCCGGAAAACGGCTACATCCTCGACTCCGTGGCCTGGGTCCACTTCAAGCGCAAGGACCTGGAAAAGGCCTGGGAATACATCGGCTACGCCGTGGACGTGGTCGACAAGGACCCGACCATCTGGGAGCACTACGGCGACATCGCCGCGGCCATGGGCAAGACCAGGGAGGCGCGCAAGGGCTATAACTACGCGCTCAAGTTCCACTCGCCCGATCCCAAGGCCGTCAAGGAGAAGCTGAAGAAATTATGAACCGCCTCGGATCGACGCTCGTTCCGGCGGCGACCCTGGCCGTCCTGATGCTGGCGGCCCTCTCGGGCTGCGCCACCAGGATACCGCCCGGCCTCGAACTGGACACCCCCGGAGCGGCCTGGTCCGCGTTCCGGCAGCACTATTGCGTCCGGCCCGAGGGCAAGGGGCTGCGGGTCCGGGCCAGCCTGTATTATTCCCGGACCCAGCCGGCCAAGCGGACCAACCGCACCCTGATCTCCCTGTGGGGCGACTTCAACGGCCCCATGCGGCTCGACGTGTCCGCCTCCATCGGCACCCTGCTGGCCCACATCCGCGAGGACAAGACCGGCCTGCTGGTCTTCTACCCCGAGGACCAAAAGGCCTACGCGCACAAGAATTCCGTGCTCGGGGCCACCCGGCTGGGCATGCCCTTCCCCTTTTCCCTGGCCGACCTGGCCCACGCCCTGGCAGGCGACTTCGCCGACCTGGCCCCCCGGCGCTACGCCAAGGCCGAGGCCGAGGGCGAAGACTACGCCTACACCTTCTCCGGCGGGCTGACCCGGCGCATCGTCCTGGACCGCCTGGGCCGCCCGGTGTTGCTGGAGGGGCGGACCTCACGCTCGCGGGACGCCCGGCAGTGGTCCTTCTCCATGGACCGCTACGAAGACGTCCCGGCCGGACAGGTTCCCCTGGCCGACAAGCTGACCCTGTCCCTTGACAACGGAGAGCGCGGCGTCTTGCACATAAAGTCCCGGGAGCTTATGCTGGCCCCCTGGCCCGCCCGGTCCCTGACCCTGGAACTGCCCGAAGATATCGTCCCCATCCGGCTGGACAACGGGTACACGGATGCAACAACCGGGGATATCCCCGTCATACACGAGGACAAGCAATGAGCGCACAGCCGCGGGAAACGGTGATGGACATATTCCGGCTCGGCCTGAAGACGTGGCTGGCCGAGATGAAATGGCTGGTCCGTTCCCTGTCCGGGAGGTTCGAGGTCGGCAGGCTTGAAAAAGAACTGGAACGGGAATATGGCATCCTCGGGCGTATCGCGGAGGCGCCCCGGGGCAGGAAGGCGGAGAAGGAACTCTGCCTCAGGCAGATCGACTTTCTGAAGGAGGAGATCGCCGCCCTGAAGGAAGAATTGGCCAACGACCGCGAAGAGCGCATGAAGCACGTCCGCCGCGAGGACGGCGGCGCATCCCAAGGGGAGGAACAGTGAACAAGACCATCGTCATCGGCTCCGATCACGGGGGCTACCATCTCAAGCAAGCGTGCATCAAGGCCCTGACGGACTGGGGCTACACCGTGGAGGACGAGGGGCCGGACTGCCTGGACTCCTGCGACTACCCCGTCTACGCGGCCAAGGTCTGCAACAAGCTCAAGGCCGACGGGACCAAGCTCGGCGTGCTCATCTGCGGCACGGGCCAGGGCATGACCATGACCGCCAACCGCATGGGCATCCGGGCCGCCCTGTGCACCAACGAATTTCACGCCCGCATGGCCCGCGCGCACAACGACGCCAAATGCCTGTGCCTGGGCGAGCGCGTCACCGGGCAGGGCCTGGCCTTGAGCGTCCTCAAGGTCTTCCTGGAATCGACCTTCGAAGGCGAGCGGCACCAGCGGCGCATCGACCTCATCGAAACCGTCTCCCAATAACCTCACTAAACAAGGGTATCGACCAATGACACAGACGGACAAGACCATCGCCGTGGTCAAGGGGCTGATCATGGACGGCGTGGCCAAGGCCAACTCCGGCCATCCGGGCGGGGCCATGTCCTCCGCCGACTACGCCACCATCCTCTTTTCCGAGTTCCTGAACTTCAATCCCGACGACCCCCGGTGGTTCAACCGCGACCGCTTCATCCTCTCGGCCGGGCACGAGTCCATGCTGCTCTACAGCCTGCTGCACCTCAACGGCTTCATCTCCATTGAGGACATCAAGAATTTCCGTCAGTTCGGCTCCCTGACTCCGGGCCATCCCGAGGTCCACCTGACCCCCGGCGTGGAGGCCACCACCGGCCCGCTGGGCCAGGGTCTGGCCATGTCCGTGGGCTTCGCCTCGGCCGAGGCGTACCTGCGCGAAAAGCTCGGCGCGGACGTCATGGACCATTACACTTACGTGCTTTCGTCCGACGGCGACCTGCAGGAGCCCATCGCCATGGGCGCGGCCTCCCTGGCCGGGCTGTGGAACCTGGGCAAGCTGATCGTCTACTACGACTCCAACAAGATCCAGCTGGCCGGGCCGACCTGCAAGTCGGACTGCACCGACCACCGCAAGGTCTTCGAGGGGCTGTGCTGGCAGGTCCTGGAAGTGGACGGCCACAACCACGACGAGATCCGCAAGGCCATCAAGGCCGCCCAACTGGAGACCGGCAAGCCCACCCTGATCATCGGCCACACCACCATGGCCAAGGGCTGCGCCACCATGGAAGGCAGCCACAAGACCCACGGCGAGCCGCTCAAGGCCGACGAGATCAAGGCCACCAAGAAGAAGCTCGGCCTGCCCGAGGACGACTTCTACGTGCCCGAGGACGTGGTCGCCGAGTACCGCTCCCGGTTCGACGGCCTGCGCAAGAACGCGGCCGACTGGCAGGCCATGGTCGACGGCAAGCTCGCCGACAAGGACTTCGCCGAGATGTGGGGCCACGTGACCAAGGCCAGGACCGAGCTGTCCATCGCCTGGCCCGAGTTCACCCCCGGCCAGTCCATGGCCACGCGCAAGGCCTGGGGCACCTGCCTGGACGCGGTCATGGACTCCCTGCCCACCCTGGTGGGCGGCTCCGCCGACCTGGACCCGTCCAACCAGACCGCCAATTTCCGTTCCACCTACGGCGACTTCGCCGTGGACGGTTACGGTGCCCGCAACCTGGCCTTCGGCGTGCGCGAGTTCAACATGGCCGCGATCATGAACGGCATGCAGCTGCACGGCGGCCTGCTCCCGTTCGGGGCCACCTTCCTGACCTTCTCGGACTACTGCCGCAACGCCATCCGCATGTCCGCCCTGCAGGAGCTGCCGGTCCTGTACGTCTTCACCCATGATTCCTTCTGGGTGGGCGAGGACGGCCCCACGCACCAGCCCATCGAGCACGTCAGCAGCCTGCGGCTCATTCCGGGCCTCATCGACCTGCGCCCGGCCGACGCCAACGAGACCAAGGTCTGCCTGGACATCGCGCTGAAGCAGGAGAAGATGCCCTCCACCCTGTTCCTGACCCGCCAGGGGCTGCCCATCCTCGACCCGGCCGAATACCCGGCCATCACGGACGGCCCGCGCAAGGGCGGCTACGTGCTCAAGGACTGCGACGGCGCCCCGGACCTGATCCTCATCGCCTCCGGTTCCGAGGTCTCGCTCTGCCTGGAGACGGCCAAGCTGTTCAAACGCAAGGTTCGTGTGGTATCCATGCCTTCGGCCAAACTGTTTGACGATCAGCCCGAATCGTATAAAAATGAAGTATTGCCACCCGAAGTGACCGCACGGGCCGCCGCCGAAGCGGGCAGGACGACCCTGTGGCACAAATATGTCGGTCTGAACGGCGTTGTTCTCGGCGTCGACCACTTCGGGGCCAGCGCACCGGGCAAGATCCTGTCCGACGAGTACGGGTTCACCCCGGAGAACTTCGCCCGGATCATCCGGAAGAAATACTAGGAGATGCACATGGAAGCCCCACAGAAAAACCTCGCACTGGACCTGGTCCGTGTCACTGAAGCCGCCGCCCTGGCCTGCGCCCGCTGGCTTGGCAAGGGCGACAAGATCGCCGCCGACCAGGCGGCCGTCGACGCCATGAGGCTGTGCTTCAACACCCTGGAGATCGAAGGCCAGATCAAGATCGGCGAAGGCGAGAAGGACGACGCGCCCATGCTCTACGCCGGAGAAAAGCTCGGCCTGGGCACCGGTCCCAAGGTGGACATCGCCGTGGACCCGCTGGAGGGCACCAACCTCCTGGCCAACGGCCGGCCCAACGCCATCTCCGTGGTCGGCGTGGCCCCTGCGGGCGCCATGTTCGATCCGGGCCCGAGCTTCTACATGCAGAAGCTGGTCGTCCCGGCCCACGCCAAGGACGTCGTCGACATCGAGGCCCCCACCGGCCACAACCTGAAGCTCATCGCCCGCGCCCTGGACAAGGACGTGGACGACCTGGTGGTCTTCGTCCTGGACAAGCCGCGCCACAAGAAGCTGATCTCCGAGATCCGCGAGGCGGGCGCGCGCATCCAGCTGCACACCGACGGCGACATCACCGGCTCGCTCATGGCCATCGACCCGCGCTGCGAGGTGGACGTCATGATGGGCACCGGCGGCACCCCCGAGGGCGTGCTCTCGGCCATCGCCATCCGCATAATGGGCGGCGAGATGTTCGCCAAGCTCGACCCCCAGAAGCAGAAGGAAAAGAACAACCTGGCCGAGTTCGGCATGGACATCCGCCGGGTGCTGACCGTGGGCGACCTGGTCAAGTCCGACGACCTGTTCTTCGCGGCCACCGGCATCTCCGGCGGCACCTTCCTCAAGGGCGTGACCTACCACGGCCACGGCGCCGAGACCTCGTCCCTGGTCATGCGCGGCAAGACCGGAACCATCCGCTACGTGGAAGCCATCCACAACTGGGACACCCTGATGCGCTTCTCGGCCGTCGAATACGACTAGACCGACTCTCTAGCAAATATCAAAGGGGCCGGTTTCCATAATGGAAACCGGCCCCTTTCTATGAACACTCCCGCGCCGAAGGCGCCCAGTGGGATGCAAGGGTTACACCCTTGCCCGCCGGAGGCGAAATCACCTATCCATCGCCGCGAAGCGGCATCCCCTCCTGAGTTTTCTACCCGCCCCGCTTAATAGTCGGGTTCCTGCTCTCGCACGGCACCCGGACCTGGCACAGCCCGCAGCTGTTGACGCGGAAGCCGAGCTGGTTCGCCTCCACGTGGGGCGCGGTGATGGAGCGGATGTAGGTCTTGCACTTGACCTTGTCGTGGCCCTTTTCGGAGATGGCCCCGGCCGGGCAGCGTTTGATGCAGGCCCGGCACTTCCCGCCGGCGTGGAACAGGCACCATTCGTTGTGGCGGGTGTACGGCCTGGGCGTGGGCGCAAGGTGCGCCCGGACCACGACCGAGCCCACGCGGATGGCCTTGCCCCTGGGCGTGATCAGCCCGTCGGACAGGCCGAAGGTGCCCAGGCCGCAGGCGTAGGCCGTGTGCCGCTCGGACCAGGTGGAGGCGAACCCGTACCTGGGGGATTCGGCCCGGGTCCAATCGGGGAGCAACGCGGGCGCGCAGGCGTCCACGCCCTCCTCGGCGAAAACGCCGACCACGAACCGGCGCAGGGCCTCGTTGACCTTTTCGCCGTAGTGCCGGGCTCGGCTCCACTCCTCGCTCGGCATCTCCTTGTGCTGCCCGTGGGCCTTGCGGGTATGCTCGGTCTGGGGCAGCACCCAGGAGACCACGCTCAGATCCGCGCCGGTCGCGCCCGAACCGGGGAAGGCCCGGGCAAAGGCCTGGGCCGGGGTCCAGTAGAAGTCCGGCCCGATGTCCTGTTTGAGGAAGTCGAACAGCGGGTCGTCGCCTGCGGCGCAGCCCACCAGCGGGGCGTCGAAAGCGGGCAGATCCAGGCCCGGCCCCAGGGAATTGTTGCCGGGGTCGGACATCCAGCCGGCCATGCGTGCGGAGAGGGTTTGGATATTCATGGCTTGAGCGTAAAGCGGCAGCCCGGCGCGGTCAATCCCTGCACGGAAACATTGAGTCCGCTCCGCTTATTGTGATATGGTTCTCAGTAAGAGGACTCCACCATGGACAGGAACAAGCGAATCAGCACCCGTATCGAAGCGGATTTCGAGGCCTACATCACCATCGGCGAGGTGGTCACGCCCGTGTCCACCCGCAACCTCAGCCTCAAGGGCGCGCTGCTCTACGGCTGCGAGGACTGCGTGGCCGGGACGCCCTGCGAGCTGCACCTGCCGCTGTCGCCGGGCATCCGCATCGTGGTCACGGGCGAGATCGTGCGCATCAAGGGGAGCTATGCGGCCATGTCGTTCAAGGAGATGGACGAGCTGTCCTTCACCTTCCTGCACCGGCTGGTGACGCTGAACGCGGACCACCCCGAAGAGGTGGACGAGGAGCTCCTGCGGATTTTCGAAAAGTTCTGAGCCCGGCGGATCAGGCGGCTTCGCGCTCGCGCAGCCGCTCCCGGACCCCGCTGCGCCCGAGCAGGAGAATGCCGAAGACGATCAGCGCCCCGCCGCCGATGGTCCACAGGTCCGGGACCTCTCCCAGGAACATCAGGCCCCACATGGCCGCGAAGACGATCTCCAGGGTCGACACCCCGCTGATGCGCGCCGCGGACTCGATGGCGTATCCCTTGGTCATGAAGAACTGGCCCACGTTCATGAAGAACCCCACCCCGCAGAGCACCCCCCATTCGGCCATGGTCGGCATCACCCAGCCGTCGGCGAAGAGCGGCGAGAGCAGCGAGATGGCGATGGGCGGATAGAGCATGACCACGGCGGGCCGCTCGGTCTTGGCCAGCACCCGCACGGCCAGGATGGCCCAGGAGGTCAGGAACACGCTGAGCAGCGCGGCCAAAAGCCCCCAGGTGTCCAGGTCCGGGCTGCCCGCCCCGAACAGGAAGTCCGGGCGGCAGACCAGAGCAACCCCGGCCACGGAGGTCAGGATGGCGGCCATCCCGCCCTTGGACATGGTTTCGCCCATGAGCAGCCAGGCCAGCAGGGCCACGGTGATGGGATGGGAGAAGATGAGCACCAATGCGTCGGCCAGGGGCAGATGCACGATGGCGTAGAAGTCGGCAAACATGGCCCCGAACCCGAGCAGGCCGCGCGCGGCCAGCAGGAACTTGCGCTTGCCGAGCAGGCCCGCCCCGGACTTGCGCAGCATGATCAGGCACAGGACCACCCCTATCACCCCGCGCACGAAGAGAATCTCCATGGTGGGCAGGCGGCTCCCGGCCAGTTTGACGAAGAGCGAGCCGAAGGAGAAGAAGAAGGTGCCGAGCAGCATGAAGCGCATGCCGGGGGTCAGAAAATTCATGGGCGGAGACTATGCCTTTCCCTTTCCGAGTCAAGCGGAAAGCACTACTGCGTGGAGTCGAGCAGGGGGCAGGAACCGGCGAGCTTGCTGTAGTGCACCTGCATCATGTGCAGCTCGATCTCCTTGAGCCGTCCCTCGGCGGCCATGTCGCGCAGCACGGCGTCGATCCTGGGCACCAGGTCCGCGTGCCGCTTGTTCAGGTAGTGGTACATGGGGTTGACGGCCATGGGCTCGCAGAGCATGCGCACCCCGCCCATGCCGACCTTGCCCAGGGCGGGCAGGATGTCGAAGAACTCGGCAAAGCACACTTCCACCCGCTTGTTTCTGAGCAGGCCGATCATCTTTTCGTAGGACGAGACCATGTGGCGATTCTCGCCCTTCACCCGGCTTTCCAGGAACTTGTAGCCGTTGCGGATGCACGTCCGGCGGTTCGCGAACTGGCCCCACCCCTTGGCCGGGTCGATGTCCGTGTCCTTGTCCGTGGTCAGGATCGCGATACGGTTGATGTAGATCGGGGTGGGCACCCGGATGAGGTTCGGGTAACTCTTTTCCACCACGCTCACCCGGCCCGCCTCGCCGTCCACCAGCCCGTCGTTGGCCAGGAGCAGGGCGCGCTCGGCCGGGTAGCCCTGCAACTCGATCTCGTAGCCCAGCCGGGCGTAGGCCTCGCTCAGGATGTGGTCGAACAGATCGTGCAGGCCGCCCGCAGGAAAGGTGGAAAAGACCAGACGATGCTCGATGCCGTGGCGCTCGGCCCAGGCCCGGTGCGCCGACAACAGGAGCACCAGACCCGAGAGAATCAGGGCCGTCAGCATGATCGCCGGAAAGCGGCGGAGTGCGGTGCGCCGCGACGGAGCGGCGATAAGGGGGACGGTTTGCGGCATTGCCCGATACCCTAGCCCCAATCCGCCTCCAGCGGAAGAGGGTTAGAGTGTTTTTTCCGCTCCCGGCGACCGGGAACGGCGCAGGGGCTAGAGACCGAAGAAGCGCCGGGCGTTGTCGCCCGCCATGCGCCAGACGTCCTCCAGGGAGCGGCCCTTGATCTGGGCCACTCTGCGGGCGGTGAACACGGACAGCGCCGGATGGTTGCGCTTGCCCCGCCACGGCTCGGGCGCGAGATAGGGGCAGTCGGTCTCGAGGAGCAGGCGCTCGAAGGGGATGCGGGCCACGGCAGCCTGCACGTCGTCGGAATTCTTGCGGAAAGTCACCGGGCCGGGGATGGAGATGTGCCAGCCGTTGGCCACCAGCCGCTCGGCCAGGCCGATGCCCGCGCCGAAGCAGTGCCACAGCAGCGGATAGTCCCTGAACCCCTCGGCCTCGAGGATGTCCACGGTGTCGCCGTTGGCGTCGCGCGAGTGGATGATGATGGGCAGGGAGAGTTCGCGGGCCAGGTTTATCTGGCGGACAAAGGCGTCTTGCTGCACCTCGTGGGGCACGCGCTCCCAGTAGTAATCCAGGCCGATCTCGCCCACGCCCTTGAGGCGCGGGTCCGCCTTGAAGTGGACGCGCATGCGCTCCACCGTCTCGTCGGTCAGCAGGTCCGCGTCGTTGGGATGCACGCCCATGATGAAGCTGATCTCCGGGTGGGCGTCGAACAGCCCGCGCCCGCGCTCGTAGGCGTCCGGCCCCAGGAAGACGTTGACGATGCGGCTCACGCCCGAATCAAGGGCGCGGCGGATGATCGCCTCGCGGTCCTCGTCGAAGTCATCGAGGTCCAGGTGCGCGTGGGAATCCACCCCCACCGGCGGCAGGTTCAGGGATTCGGGCTCGGGTCGCTTGGTCTTACCCATCAGTCCGCGCTCACAGCTGTTCCCACAGGTCGAGGATGGCCGTCTTCTGCGCCTCGAGGGAATAGGCGTTGGCGGTCTTCTGGCCCGCGCCCAGGGCGGTCATCAGGGCCGGGTCCCGTTCCTGGAACAGGTGGACCGCCTCGCCCAGGCAGAGGGCCGCGTCGAGCACGTCGCTGTCCGCGCACCACATGCCGTTGCCCTTCCACGGGACCTTGCGCAGGGGAATCCACGGGGTGTAGCGCGGCTTGGCCTGGGCCTGGCGCATGTAGTCCCAGCCGCCGAAACCGGCGAAGCCCACGGGCAGACAGCCGCAGGCCATGGCCTCGAGCGGCGGCAGGGGGCACCCTTCGGGGAAGCCCGTGGCCAGAAAGATGTGCGCCGCGCGCAGGGCCTCGGCCACGCCGTGCGCGTCCAGGCCGTCGATGGGCATCCAGTTGACCTGCTTCGCGCCGCAGCGGTGTTCGTGGATGGCTCGGATCTGCTCGACCAGGGCCTTGTTCTTGCGCGGCATGAAGGCCACGTTCACCCGCCCGCCGGGCTTGGACTCGGGCGCGTGAAAGACGGACCGGTCGATGCCGGGACGCAGGATCGGGGCGTCCTTGCAGGTGGTTTCCTTGATGAATTGGGAGACCGGGGCGGACACGGCCAGGAATTCCACGGGCAGGCTGTGCCAGTCCACGCCCTCGGGCATGGAGGAAAAGAGATAGGCCCAGTTCTGGACGTAGCTGAAACACTGGGCGTTGGCGTACAGCCCCGGGGCCAGGGCGTTGATCCACCCCTCGGGAACCACCCAGGCGTCCGACTCCCGCAACTTCAGGGCCTGCCATTCCAGCACCGGCGCGGCGTCGGCCAGGCCCTCAGGCCGCCAGCCGCCCTTGCCCCTGGCCACAAGGAAAGCCTCGTGCCCGGATTGGTGGAGAATGTCGGCCATCTGCCGCAGCACGGTGACGCCCCCGGTCGGTTTGGTGACCGGCGGCAGGAAGATGAATGTTCGCATGGTCGCTTTCTGTGAACCACAAACGGGCATGTTTGGCAAGGAGAGGCTGCGGGGCGGGCGTGCAATGGGGAGGCCCGCCCCGCAGTGGAGGGAAGGAGTTTGCTTCCGTGCTGGCTGAAGACGTTCTACCCGCCCCGCCGACGATGCGCCCGTCGATCCCATCACGAGAGAGCGACAATCGCGTAACGAGGGGGGAAGCGGATTCGCCTGGCGGCGGGCCTGGGGAACGCCTTTTGTTTGCGCGCATGCGCGGTGGGGGAGCGTGCGTTCTCCTTACTTGGTGTTTCGCCTTTACGGCGACTTCCTTTTTTGCTGGCGCAGAAAAAAGGAA